>JBNKEI010000051.1:0-10698 GCA_050288705.1 Myxococcales bacterium | reverse complement strand
CGAAGACTGGCAGACATAGCTATGGCAGAAATCGCCTACTTGGTTACTTCCTGGGAACACTGGGTAATCGAGCGAGCAGCTTCCGACAACGGCGGCAGTGACCTGCAGATGGCACTTGTACAGTGGGCCACGTTCACCTCTAGCGCAGCGGAGACCCCACCAGGACGCATGCTCATTCAATATGCTGTCCAAAATGAAGACCGGCTCCCTCGCAAATTCATTCTTGCGGAAACACCTACCGAGTTGGATCTGGCATTTAAGGAAAATCGATTTCTGGCCAACGCCGGCATGGGGCTCATGGCAGACCTAGCGCCCGAGATTGCGCAAATCCTGCTCAGCCGACCCGACAAATGGGAAGTGCTACCGGACTTCCATGCGCGAAATCGCGTTGTTCATTCCAGGCTGAGCTCTTTTCTTAAGTCTTTAAACGAGCAGCATAAAATTTTGCCTTGGGTTGGCCCCCTTGGTGAGTTCGGGATTCCCGTTCTCCTGGAATATTCCTCCAGCGATGCCCCACTAGCCTGCCAATCTCTTAGCGTTGTAGATTTTTCTTCGTCTGTATAGTGGGTACGCCCGCTCCGCGATGAAGTCCGTTGTGAGGCTCTGCCCCCTGTGGCACCGCCGCTTTGTGAGGCGCTGCCGTAGGTGGACATTTGTGGGAGATACCCTCCCGAGTATTTGTCCGAGGATGCAACTATAAAAAAAGAAATCCATGAGACAGTACAACGACACATAACTGAACTAGAAGCGTGTACCATACACATAAGAACTTCTTCTGCTCTCAAGGGTAAAATAATATTCAGGTTTGTCATTAAGAATGATGGAACGGAAAGATCTATTTTCGTGAAAAAAAGCACTATGACTCAAGCCACTCTTGAACAGTGCGTTTTGAGATCAATACGCAGTTGGAAATTTAAATTCGCAAGCCCAAAAAGTTGTAATACCGCAGTTGAGTATCCGTTTGTTTGTTATTAATTAATCAGGCTCACGCCCAACGGATGCGAATCTTTAAAAATTTAACAAAAATTTTTGAAATACAATCTTTGAAATGATTAGACGCTTTAATACTACAAATTATTCGTAAAAAAGGGAGTGACTTTGCAAATTTTTTTACAATAGCGAAACCAAGTGAACTGATCGAAAGTACTGGCTATTGTTCTGCTAGGATTTATCGGATCCTCGGAGGCTGAAAAAGACAGTGATGCTTTGCATTTAGCGGATGCACTTTCGGAGGGTTGTTCTTATCCGTACGAAATAATCGACCTAGGTGTATTGCCCAATCACGACTTGGGCCCTGGGCGGCTTCGAAAGCTGGGCAAACGATATCAACGATTGGGGATTAGTTGCCGGTGGCTCAGCTACGGGCAATTTACAAACACGTCCTTTCATTTGGTACGCTGGGCGCATGTATGACTTAGGTGTATTACCTGGCAATATGCGCTGCGATGCAAAAGGAATCAATAACAGCGGCGTGGTGGCGGGTAGCTGCATGAATACCGCGGAGGCATTTCGTTGGCAATTTGGGCGGGTCGGATTAACCAAGAACAAGAAATGGTTTTGCATCACGCGAACGAGCTGATTACAAGCTGATGGTCTTTTTAGAAAATCCCGCCCTTAATGCCCATGGGATTAAGAAGTTTCGAATGAAGAGGAAGAATCTTCGAGGCAAGTCCCAATTCGGCTGCTTGTATGGCAATGTCTTTTTCGAAAGCAAAAGAAGTAATCACTATCTTTTCTGCCTCATACACTTTGGGGTCATGCGGAGAATATACGGGAAGATTCAATATAGACATTTCATGCCGCTCTTTTAAGGCATCAATAAACCCTACTACTTGCGGAAATGAATCTCCATGAAGCTCGCGCAGGGCATGGAGTATTTTGCCACCATAAATACCAGCTCCCCAAAATAATGTTTTGGAATTTCCAATACATTCCAGAACCGCGTTAAGAGCTTGAGAAATCAGTTTTGACGATTTTGCGGTATCCGCACGAAGAATGTCATAAAGATTTTTTGGATAGCCTGGCTCGTTCTGCACTTCCCTCCCCCGCCAGTAATTTGACGAGTTCTCGTAAAATTGCCCATAGGCTTCGGGCAAATACATATGACGGTCATAACCTACGCATCCATTAATGGCAGGGCAAAGAATGTCTTCTGGCGACGCTTGGAAAGTCCCCTCGTAAATGTTTCCGTGAAGTTTTCCTACTGATTCACAGGTTCTAAAATCACCACTTTCTAAGTCCAGCGAAAAACTGGCCCGTCCCGCTCGGCAACGCATTCCATAAGTATTTGCTCCTCCGGCAGTTTTACTGAAAAGCCGAACCAGATTACCAGGTTCTCGCAAATGCTTTTCTATAAATGCAGTTTCCTGATCGGTATAGTCTTGAGGATAGTTTTGATCATTATAAGGTCCTTCCATAGTAGAAAGAGTAAAAGGATATTGCTTTTGTCTGCAAATTGCTGCCACCCGCTCGATACGATCAAAAGTATCGGGAGCAGAAACCATAATTAAAATTGGATTATAATCGTTTTTTAACAATAGTTCATATTTCTCCATAAAGACATCTATATCCGCCTCGGGATGTAACGAGGTTTTCATGTACTGCACCCGTTCTGGGCGCGCCAGTTTCATGAATTTCTGCACATCAAACGACAAATTGGTAAAAAAGTAAAGATAATGGCGTTTTTGAATCTCTGTCACCAGCTCGGCAAAGAAAGGATGTATTGACGGCTCTCCTCCCGAAAAACCAAGAAGCCAGGTTTTGTCAGTTTCTTGAAAAAACTCAATGATTTTGGAGACATCCTCGCGAGTTCGTCCTCTCCGGGAAAGCTTTTTAGTTTTTGGTCCTGAGCAAAACTTGCATTTATAATTACATACCGTAAATAGTTCCATTCCGCATTCAATGTCGTAAGAAATTTGCTTGAACAACATGATTTATCCCTCGGATCGACCGTTTAAGTACGCATTAAGGTATCAGTAATATATTCGGCTACCCTTCCCGTGCTTTCCATGTTCAGCTTGGCGTCAACATACCCGGGCACTGTTTCTAACGCTCGGCGAAAAAAAGACTGGGAATCGCCCTGCAAACGTTGACTGGCCACCCCCAAATTATTCCATCCAGCAGCCGATTGCTTATTATTAGCTAAATGGTTTTCCAGTTTCTCTCTCGCTGCGTCTGGTTTCCCATTTCTCAGCAACAGAGTACCTACATAAAAATCTCGGTCTACTTCTAGGTCATCAGGCCACGACTGCTGAGCATGATAAAGAGCTTGATGGTAGTTTTCTCGAAAAATATTTTGTAAACACAGCATGTATTGTATATGCGCCTCGCTATACCCACGTTCACGATACAATCGAATCAAATCCTCCAAAAGATATTTTGAGAATATATATTTAGTCATTTGTCGACTCTTTTTATGATTTTTACTTAAGGAGTTAGGAGTTAGTCGGTAATAAAGTAATGGCTCGTTAAAAAAAGAATACACCAGGCCTCGATAAGAGCACTGTAACCACACATCATAGTCTTCGGAAGTATGCGCCACCGGATCATAATTTATTTGCTGATAACAACTACGACGCATCAAAGGATGCGGCAGCATTACATTGCGTTCAAATAGTCGGGTCAGGTGACGATCGTAGGCAATTTTTTCCGGAACCCGTAAAATCTTGCCCTGAAAGCTTCCATCGGCATTCATAACCCGATAACAATCACTAACCAGGTCAGCACCGCTTTTTTCCGCCCACTCCACCAAAATTCTCACCCGGTTTTTATCATAGATATCATCTGCATCTAGCCAGGTAAGATAATCGCCCCGCGCCAGGCTTTTTAACAATTGCCTTCCCCTACCAACTCCCAAATTTTTACTAGAACGAATTGCAGTAATTCGCGAGTCTGGGAAGCTCGCTATTATCGATGGCGTAGCATCGGAGCTGCCATCGTCAAGAATGAGTATTTCCAAATTGTCAAAATTCTGTTCCGCCGCACTCTGCAGTGATTCTTTAAGAGTTAATTCACCATTGAGAACGGTTATTCCAATGGTAACCAATGGTGGTATTACGCTAGACATTGTATTCCTCTACAAACCATTAACTCTTTACATTCCACATAGAACAATCTCTCCTTCTAATTCTTACTCTGTAATTCCAGTCTTGTTCAAGGCCGACCAGATTTAGGCCTCTCGTGCCATTTATTCTGCTAACTGCGTCAGTCTAATGGCATTTATGCACATTTTTTGACGCTAGTAGTCACACTTTAGTCCTATTCTTCACTGGCTTTCTGTTTGCAAGAAATTGCTACCGGGGAGTCGCTCTTCATGTCTAAAGAACCTTCGGGAAAAGCCATGTCCACTTCTGCCGAACCAAAACCACCTTTGGAAATGAATCCAACCCAAGCCGCAGCCATTTTGGCCGAAGCACTAGCGCAGCGGGCAACTTTGACCGAGCATCTCAACTTAGCCTTAGACCAGAATGAAGAAAAAACAGTATGGGAGATTCTAAAATCAATTCAGGATGTTTCCCAATTAATTGGTATGGCCTCTACCTGTTTCCAGCAAATGGATGCCAAACATCCTGCACGGCAAGAAATGGAGCAGTTGTTACTCATTATTACCAAGCGAGTGCAACAAGCCGATGAAAAAACCCGCCAAATCCTGTCGCGAGCAGGTTTCTCAGATGTGGCTCAATGGCTTGATAGCGCCAGCAATAGTCAGCAAGCGGTTATAGAAACTTTACTAGAAGCGCCGTGGGATAAAAAACGCGACTTAATAGTTCTTTTAGGTGACCAGGCAGCCAGTTTAGTTCCCGCCCTAATGGAAAGAGGCCAAAAAAGAATTTTCTGCCAAGCCAAACCTAGCGATTCTTTTTCCAAAGCAATTCCTATCACTCGAATTGAAGAATTAGATAGCGGTGCCTGGAAATTAGGGTTGCCTTTACCCCAGCGCTTCCGCATTAGCCAGGTAGGAGCCAATGGTTTACCTACCCCGGAAGTAGTAGCACGCCTGCAAGATGCTCTTCCTACACTTAATGATTTTGGAAGAGCGCTTAATGAAATGGCTCCCAAATTCATGCGTTATTGCAGTCGCAATCTAGCTACCATTGCCAATCTGCCTTCGGCCCATAGTCTTTCCGGCATTTTCCCCGGAGTTCCTGCCATTATTGTTTCTGCCGGCCCCTCACTCGATAAAAACATTCATCTTTTGAAAGAATTTAAAGGCCGCGCAGTCATAATTTGTATTAATCAAACGGTAAAAGCATTGCGCCAAGCGGGAGTGCAACCAGATATTGCACTGGCTTGCGACTATCAAAATCTTCTCTACCATTTCGAAGGATCCCAGCCCGGCGAGCTACCCACCCTTGGGCTGGGAGCCAGCGTAATGCCTGATCTATTTTTCCTGCCCGCAGACCGGATATTCACCTTTGCGGCTTCTCCCATAGTGGAAAGCTGGATTTATGGCTTATTAGGAGAAAACGCTTCGCTACGAGCCGGAGGAACGGTTTCGGTAACTGCCTTGCATTTAGCAATTAAAATGAGTTGTTCGCCTATTGTTTTTATAGGTCAAGATTTCGCGCTAGCTGGACGTAAGTATTACGCACATAATGCTGCGGACGGCGGCAATGAACTAGCAATTAGCGCCGACGGAGTAAGTTTGAATTCGAGCACCCTGGCAACCAAAGCACGCCTGGCCTCGGACAGCACTTCCGAAAAAACCTACCAAGAAACCAAAAACGAAAATCTTCTTTTAGTGGACGTGCCTGCTTACAATGGCGGCACTGTACAAACTACCCTTAATATGCGTCGACAAATTTTGGCATTACGCGCGCAAATTAATGACTTACAGGGAAAAGCAGAATTCATTAATGCCACCGAGGGAGGCGCATTTCTGGAAGGAATGCGTCATTTGCGGCTAGCAGAGGTATTAAACCTCTATGGAAACCAAAATATTGATATCTGTGCTCGCATTCACCATGCACTTTCCCAACCCGACCTGCCTAACCGGCGAACTATAATGAAAAACCACCTGGGCCCGATTTGCGAAGGATTACGCCGGGCAGTGAAATTTGCTCATCGCTGCCGTAAAACCGTGCGTCCCAACCGTGGCGCCGATAAACACTTAGTAGACCAACTCAAAAAAGTAGCCAGCGGACTACCATTTCTTCCAGTGTTACTGTCCTCGGAAATTTGTGAAGCTGAACTGCGTGCTGGGGATGAAAACATCACTCTCGCGCAATTAAACGAAGCAGAGGCTTCTCTTTATCGAACGATTGAAAAAGACGGTAAGGAGATTATCCCTATGCTGGAGGCAGCACTGAAAGAGCTTTCCGAGAAATTATATTAGACCCCCTTTCTCGATGCTGGAAGATTGCGTGGCCTCTAATTTTTTTCGCGCCGATCTCGCGCCTAGAGCTGCACCGGGCAGACCGTCCAACTGGGGCAAGAAATTTCTAATTTTTGACCGACGCAACGCAACTTCTCCTATGATCGGCCGACAATTTCATGTGAAGGGGGGCTGCTGTTTTTTCAATCGATTGCGGCAATGCTACTCCAACCATCAATTCATACTAGAAAGCGAGCGCGCTCATGTTTCCAAATATTCCGCCTGGCTATGGCAACCGGGCAGCTTCAAAGACCTCATACTCAAGCAGGCGCAACGATAGCGGCAGTCAAACGCAACGAGAGGCATTGTCATGGCCTCAGGACGGATTCTCGGACCCACTAAATGAGTCGGGTGAATGGAGAAAGGGATACCCTCCGTATGCTGGTCCTTCCGATGATGGCTCAAGAACTGGTGTCAAAAGAGATATAATGGGCCGAACCAACATCGACTATGAGACAGAAGACGGCATAAAGGTCGTTGGAACAACCAGGGGAATCCTAGCCAAGTTCGATGTGCGTGGCAAAAGCGTAATGCTAGGTCCCTATGGCTCCAAAGAAGATGCCGAAAAAGCGGCGAGGAGTCACATAAAGTACGGATAAGGCTCCTAACTTACGGGATATGCTGTGCACCTCGAGAAAAGAAGAAGGGGTGCGCCATGACTACCAAATGGCATGAATGTCGGTCTAGCAAAACAACGAACAATGAGGAATGAGCAGTGAACCGCTTCAATTTCCCTGCAAGCTAGTCTAAAGTGCCCGACTTATGTCATTTGCATCGATTGTAGGCCACGACCGAGTCATCCATTCACTAAAAGCAGGACTGGAGTCTGACCAGCTTCACCACGCTTATCTTTTCGGCGGTCTCGAGGGAATAGGCAAAGAGCTTACCGCCAAAGCATTGGCGCAATCGGTTAACTGCGAGCAAAGAAAAGCCGACGCTTGCGGCCAATGCGGCCCGTGTTTACGCGTAGCCAGCCGCAACCACCCCGATGTGCAGTATGTGGTGGCCGAAGCCGAGCAAGTAGCCCGTGGCTGGGCAGGGCGTTCGGATTTTTCCGGAACCCCTTCGCGAGAAATTAAAATCGGACAAATTCGCCGTCTTCAAGAAAGGCTCTCGCTAAAGGCATTGGAAGCCCGCAAAAAAGTGGCTCTGGTGATAAATGCCGATGCCATGAACGCACAAGCACAAAACGGCCTTCTCAAGACGCTGGAAGAACCGCCCGGAGATACCATTCTTATTTTGGTAAGCGCGGCTCCTAATGCTTTATTACCCACCATTAGATCACGGTGTTTCAAGCTTTCTTTTGGCCCATTGCCCCTCGATTTTGTGGCTCAGCGTGTAGCCCAAGAAAAAAAGGTTGATACGCAAACCGCATTTCTTTGCGCCTCTATGGCGGCAGGTAGCCTTTCCCAAGCATTGGCGCTGGACTCTTCGGCTTTGGCCCAGCGAAAAGAACTAATTCAGCGACTAGAACAATTAACGCCAGGCGAGGCTCGCAGCGCTCTCCATTTTGCCACTGATTTTGCTGCGGATCGCGCTCAGGCAGAACTCCATCTAGATCTCATTTGTACCTGGTATCGCGATGTGGCCGCTCTTGCTTCCGGGGCGCCGGCTGACACCATCATCCACCGTGACTTGGCGGAATTAGCAGTGCAAGCTGCACAAAAAATTGGAGCAGTAGAAGCGCTGCGACGTATTGATTTGTGTCATTCTACCAAAAACTCGTTTCGTTTTAATGCCTCCCCCCGGCTACAAATGGAACAAGCCACTCTGCGTTTTCTTTTTCCCGACCTATGACTACCCCACATTCTTCTGCCTATCTAAAAGACATTGAATCTGGACAGCCTGCCCCGGTTTATTTAATTACCGGCGAAGAGTATTTGGTGCGCAAGACAGCAGACGAAATAATTAGCAAATTGCTGCCCAAAGCTAGTCCGGGATTGAATTTATGCATTCATGACGGTTCTACCCCTTCACATGTAGCTAGGGATTTAATAACCATTCCCCTACTTCGTGGCCGTAAGGTAGTGGTCTTGCGGGAACCAGAATTTCTCGCCCCCAAAAAGGGCAGAACTGATGCGTTGGCGAAAATCAAAGACGCCTGGAATTTAGGCCGGCGGCGAATAGCCGCCCAGCGAACCCTGGCCTTTTTTGCGCGAGCAGGATGGGGGGTGAGCGAACTTTTGCAACCCGACGCTTCATCTATTGCCCGCGAGCTAGAATTAGAATTGGCCGAAGCTGATTTATTGTTTCTTCGTGAAATAGGAGCCTTTTGCCAGCAAGAAAACCTCACTTCCCCAGAAGGAGATACTGGCGCGCTGGAAAAGCTGCTTCAAAAGGGGCTTCCTGAAAACCACTACCTAATCATTGAAACGTCCCAGCTCGACACTAGGTCTTCGTTTGCGAAATTGTGCGCAAAAGCAGGAGTAATAATTGATCGTAAAGTAGAAAAAGAGCTGCGAAAATTAGATATTCGCCAAATTAGCGCTCAAGTTCTGGCCCCTTTTCAAAAACGGCTCGACCCGGGAGCAGAAAGACTGCTCAAAGATATGTGCGGCGGGAATATGCGTCTTTTGCAAAGTGAGCTAGAAAAATTGGCCATTTTTGTCGGTGAGAAACCAACAATTTTCGCGGCGGAAGTAGAACTTCTGGTTAGACGTGTGCGCGAAGAAGAATTTCGTGAGCTTGCCGACGCTTTGGGAAACCGTAATTTAAAAAATGCATTACGTTATGTGCAAGGTGCTTTAAGCCAAGATGAATCACCATTAAAAATTCATGGGGCAATCGCTTCCATAATGCGTAAGTATTTGGAAGACCGAGAAAGATGGGGAAAACTAGGGTTTACTTCACGTACTAGTCAAAAAGAATTAGAGTCAAAAGGAATAAAGTATTTGGCGGAAGAAATGGCTCAACGGGGAGCAAAAATGCCTCACCCCTACGTAGTATGGCTAGGATTTCAAGCTTGCATGCGTTTTGAATTATTTGAGCTAGTTCGAATAATGCTTGCTATAGCTCAAGCCGATCTTTCATTAAAATCAGGACAGAATTCCCGATTAGTTCTGGAATCTCTGATTATTCAAATATGTAAACAAACATGACTCTTTCTGGAAATCATCGGCGCAATTATGCCCTACTACTGCAATATGATGGTTCAGCTTACAAAGGGTGGCAGCATAACCCTCAGCTTCCTACCGTAGGCGGAGTACTAATTGCTGCATTTAGACGAGTAGGATTAGGCGCAACACCTTTTGGAGCTTCGCGTACTGACGCCGGAGTGCATGCCCGGGCACAAGTGGCTTCTTTTCATTCCCGCGGCGATTTAAATTTGAATTATCTGCAACACCATTTGAATGACCAGCTTCCTTCAACAATACGCATATTGGCCATGCGCTCCACCGATAAACAATTTCATGCGCATTGGTCTTCCTTTGGAAAAATATACCGCTATCGTATTTCTTTTTGTGGCGAAGCTAGAGCATTGCGTCTTCCTTCAGCGAAATTACCCCTAACATTCATTGATTATCGAAAACTCTTAATGGCTATGGAAAAACTGCAATCTGCTTCCGACCTGGGAGTTTTTTCCAATGAACGCAATCCCCGCCCCCGCAAACTATTAAAAGCTACAATTCAGGATTTCTCGCCCAAAGGAGCAACATTAGAGTTTCAGGCTAAAGGTTTTGGAAAGCATCAAGTTCGTAACCTAGTTTCTGCGGTATTGGGATTGATTAGCGATGATATTTCTGAGACTCAATGGAACGAATTATTAGCAGGATTGCGGTCTCGTCCCCCTCGTGCTGATCCCGATGGACTAGCTCTCCATCGGGTGCTTTACGCGACTGATCTTGATCCGTTTCCCGATACTGATCGTCTGGCCCGTGACCTGTTTATTCCCTAGCAAAAGACGCTCCTAAATGGTCGCGGAAATTCATCACAAATCCCCCTGGCCCCATAAGCGCTAACCATATTCAAGTCCGCGCAAAAATTAACCATTGCTCTAAAACAAGAACTGCATCCGTCCCACAAACAATTATTCGACCTCGTACTAGGTTGGTGTCCACTGAATCGAATCAAGCCCATTTGCTCTTATCGCATAGCGAGCTATCAGACTTGCGTTTTACCAATGTGCGAAACATCCCAGCAAGACTCTTCACGAGAGTATCCCTATCAAAGGCTCTAAGTATTTCTTTTCTCCCGTTAGATCCTAGTTGCTTCAATCTCTGTTGTTCAAGGTGATACATTTCTATAATACTTTTGGCCAAGTCATTCGGGTCAGACGGCTTACAGGTCATTCCAGCATTTGATTTTTTGACTATTTCCGAAGCTTC
>JBNKEI010000050.1:0-8146 GCA_050288705.1 Myxococcales bacterium | reverse complement strand
GCCATTCTGCTGCTTTTTCTTGTGCTTGCTTTATCAGCGCTGCTCGCTCTTGCTCGCTTGTCATTGGGTCTCCTTCTTTGGTGACCCATGACACTACTCCGCTGGTTTTTACCTTTCATGCAGGCTTGCCGAAAAGACACGTTGAATCCTTGGATCTTCCCGTCGTTAAATCCTATGGCTTTCCCTTCTTTACGGCCTTGCTCAATGAGTTGTTCTGCTAGAGTCATGACCACCTCACTTGCTTCTGGGCTTGCTTGCTTAACCTTGACCACCAGGGTGTGCAAATCAAGCTCGGAGACTACAATGGCAAGATAACTCAAAAGCTGCAATACTGCATGACGTCCTTCAGGTTCCTGAAGAAGTTCTTGCAAAAGATCTTTCCATTTTAGCAGTTCTTCCAGTAACCATTCCGGTAACGATCTGTAAGTTTATTATGCGGGTGTAAGAAATGGATAATTGTTTGCGCCAAGTTTTTATTGTTCAGGTTTACAAAGAATCAGTAACGGTTGTAATATACGGCCTAAGAATTGTTTTGACGACCTAAAATATGAAAAAAATACCAGTAACTGTTTACACGCCTGACTCTTCACTTGTTAATCCTGTTAAAATGTTGCGCGCCATGTTTGCCGACCTTTTAGCATCCCGTGAACTGGCCTGGCGCTTGGCAGTTCGTGATATTAGCGCCCAATACCGACAAGCGTTTCTCGGTATTCTTTGGGCTTTCATACTTCCTTTGGCCAATACTGTTGTCTGGATTTTTATCAATAAAAGCGGTGTAGTGAAAGTGGAGGATACGCCTCTTCCTTACCCTGTTTATGTTCTTACTGGAACAATGCTATGGGCAATATTCATGGATGCAGTCAATGCTCCATTGAAACAAGCTATAGCTGCCAAACCGATGTTGGCAAAGCTCAACTTTCCGCGTGAGGCATTATTTGTTTCTGGAATATATCAAACCCTATTTAATGCTGGCATCAAAATTGTGCTATTGCTCGGGGCATTGGTTTTTATGGAAATTAATTTTAATTCTCGTCTGCTACTCTTTCCTATTGGACTTTTTTCTTTGGTATTGGTCGGTACAGCAATAGGCCTTTTGATTACTCCGATAGGAATGCTTTATGCTGACGTTGGTCGCGGCCTGCCGCTTCTTATGCAATTTATGATGTACGTTACCCCTGTTGTATTTCCTGTGCCCAAATCTGGTTGGGCAGCCGTGTTGTTTTCTTTTAATCCATTAACCCCCATAATTCTGAACGGCCGTAACTGGTTGACTGGCATGTCGTCTCAAAGCTTTGGCAGTTTCCTGTTGGTTAACCTTGCCGCTACTGTTTTGCTGCTTGCAGTATGGATAGTTTACCGGCTTGCTATGCCGATACTTATTGAGCGGATGAGTGCCTGAATATGAATGATATATTCCGCAGAAAAGTTTTGCGAGCAGTTGGATGGCCGCGTCATAGGATCACAGAAAAAAATCGCTCATTGCGAACGGTGCAGAAGGATAAACTCCGGGTGTTGATTGCTGGAGGCTACGGATACTGCAATGTCGGAGATGAAGCTCAGTTGGCTGCAAACTTAGACCAATGGCGCAAACGATCTCCGGAATGCCGAATAGCTGTTCTGACGCCCAACCCCGAATACACCTGTAAAGTCCATGGGACGCTTCGAACCGAACTGGCTCCCCGATTGGCGCTGTTTAGTAATGATTCTCGACCCTACTACGGCTCTGAGAAGACTTTCAAACGCATGTTTTGGCCGGTTGCGGGTCTCTGCCTGCTCAACGCTTATCTGACTAGAGCTGGCCTGCCAGTCATTGCGCTAACTACCCGTCAAGCGCGGTTGCTCGAAGAGTTGAACAATACCGACGTGCTATTCCTATCCGGTGGCGGCTATTTGACTGGGATGACCCTCAGCCGGTTGTGGGATAACATGCTTCTTATCAGGCTTGCATATGTCTTGGGAGTCCCCACGATTTTGTCTGGGCAAACCATCGGAATCTTCCGAGACCCGGCTAGCCGAAGTTTGGCCCGATGGGGCCTGAGTGTGGCCGAACGTATAGGACTGCGCGATCATGAGGACTCGCCCAAAGACCTGGAGGCTATTGGCATTCCTAAGGAGAAGATAACGGCTACTTTTGATGATGCGCTGTTTTTTTCAGCAGCTTCTAGCGAGATCGTTCGTGACGTGATAGCCCAATCCGGCATGGATTCAAAGCGTCCTTTCATGGTGGTCAATGCCCACTTTTGGAAGCAGAAGGAGAATGATTCTCGGATTATTGTGGATGAAGTCGCTCGTTTGCTCGATTGCATTCAGACCGAGTTCGGCTTGCAGATAGCTTTGCTTGCGATGCATCCCACCGATGAAAAGGCATTAGATAAGATCGCCGGCCGGATGAAAACAACCTGCTTTAAGCCTGATCACCATTACGAACCCGCAGTGACAGTCGGTCTCGTTCAACAGTCTCGATTTTGCCTAACCATGAAACATCATCCCATCATATTTGCTATGGCAGCAGGGATTCCAACCGTATCGTTGTCTTTTGATGACTATTATCGGCACAAGAATCGTGGGGCAATGAAGATATTCGGCCAACAGGATTGTGCGCTTTTATGTAGGCCGGACAAACTTTATGAAGAAGCCTGGCCGGTTTCATCGAGGCTTCTGAATAATGCGACAAGTGTCTCTGCCGCTATTAATGACAGACTGCAACCGCTCAGACCCTTTGCTGGAGAGGTCATCAAAAGATGGCTTAGCGAGTTCAACGCTAGCAGCACTAGGGAGAACGGCACATGTCGATAAGAGAGAGATTTAAGAGATACGATTGTGAACCCTATCAAATTAGAGCGGAATTAGGAGTGTGCTTTTGAGCGGATGAGTGCCTGAATATGAGTGATGTATTAGTCACAGTGGAGAATGTTTCGAAAAAGTTTTGCCGTAATCTGAAGCGTTCTTTGTGGTACGGCATGCAGGACTTAGGCAAAGAACTGCTAGGACATCGTCATGGTTGTAACGGCGAGCTTCGGAAGGAAGAATTTTGGGCAGTTAAGGATGTTAGTTTTGAATTAAAACGAGGAGAATGCCTTGGCTTGATTGGCCCAAATGGCGCCGGGAAAAGCACTTTGCTTAAAATGCTCAATGGTTTGATCAAGCCGGATCAGGGGCAGATTACCATGTACGGACGCGTCGGAGCGTTAATCGAGCTGGGCGCAGGCTTTAATCCAATTTTGTCTGGTCGCGAAAATATTTATGTCAATGGTTCGGTTTTGGGATTTACCAAAAAAGAAATCGATCGGCAACTGGATGATATAGTACATTTTGCAGAAATTGAAGAGTTTATCAATGCGCCAGTACAGAGTTACAGTTCCGGGATGAAAGTACGACTGGGTTTCGCGGTGGCAGCACAGTTGGAGCCGGAGATACTACTTATTGATGAAGTGTTAGCCGTTGGAGATATTGGTTTTCGATCGAAGTGTTATTCAAGATTAGCGGATTTAGTAGACAAATGTGCGGTTATCTTTGTTTCTCACCAAATGTATTTTGTTAACAGATTAAGTAGTTCAGCCTTAGTAATGGAAAAAGGAAAAAAGGTTTTTCATGGTGTTACTGCACAAGCTGTTGCCAGATATAACGCATGTTTCAAGCAAGAGCAGAAGATAATTAGGGGCGACGAAAAAACTATTGTTGAGAATCTGACTTTGCTCGACCAAAATAATCGCACATGCGAAGCATTTAAATGGAGAGATCCCTTTACTGCTGAATTTGATCTGCTGGTGGGAAAAGAATTTGAAGAAGTTTCTTTCTCGATTACCTTCATGGGGCAGGATGGAGTCTTGGCGGCGCAGTGCCATTCTTCCTACAATGGTGTATTGATAGAAAATCAAAATAGTAAATGCCGAGTTCGTATGGAAGTTGATCGTCTAGATTTAAATCCTGGAGTATACTATCTTAATTTGATTGTCTATGACAAGACCAATAATAGACAGCTATTCTGGCTATTCGCAGGGAAAAAATTTGAAGTTGCCGGGAATTTCTGCGGCGGTTCCGCTGTCCAGCTAATGGGTAAATGGCAAATAACTTGTTGTGAGTAAATAACCAATGAATGTTCAGCTACGATTTTCACTCTGCCCATTTTGCCAAGGTATCGCTGTGCCTGTTTATCGAATGGGTGTTTATGATGTTTTGCAGTGTGCTGAGTGCGGTACGGGGCAGGTTAATCCAATGCCAACTGAAGTCGAGTTGCAGAAGTTTTACAAGCATTTCCTTTTCGGCGCGAATATCAGGAATCGGGAGATTATTTCAAAAAGCGCCCCAAAACTCTTTTCTCAGCTAGGCTTGATAAGGGGTGGCGGCAAGAAAATGCTAGATGTAGGTGGCGGAGGTGGCTTTTATGCGAAAACATTTGAAGAATATAATTATGGTGAAAGTACCTATGTTGATTTGGATAAGGATGCCTGTGGCTTCGCAAAGGATACTGTGGGGTTGATGAGGGTGCTAAATCAAGATGTTACTCGGTTAGATGTAGAAGATGAAAGGTACGATTTTATTATGTGTCGGCATCTCATTGAACACCTGGTTGATCCGACGGGTTTCATCCTTAAGATGATTGATATTTTGGCACACAAAGGTACGCTATTGATCGTTTGTCCCAATGGGGACTCTTTAGAATATTTTGCTTATCCGAACTCCAATTTGAGAAGCCGCATCAAAAAAATTTCTGCAGCAAGTCATCTTTCTAGGCTTAAGGTTATGGCGAAACTTTTTTCTGGCGAGATGTTGCATGGGATAGATCCACCAAGACATCTCTGGGCTATTTCCCGAAAAGGAATGCGAAACTTTTTGGCCAGCAAAAATATTAAGGCAGAGATTACCACTTTTCCTCTGACCGATTTGGCCTATTCGCCGTACCACTCTTCCCCGACCTTTTACCATAAAATCTGGGCCGTTGTTGGGGACATGATTACCTCACGCATCGCTGGGGGAACCCATCTGTCGGTAGTTATAAGAAAGGCAGAACATGGGCAGGTTTTTTGAGGCATCTCCGCGTAACATTCGTGAAATTGTGATTAACAATCTTTGCATTGGTTGCGGTCTTTGTTCTGTTGCCTGTCCTAATTCGGCAATTCATATGGTCTGGCAGGAGAGGAGAATCTGGACGCCAATAATAGATAACAGCAGGTGTATTCATTGTGGTTGTTGCTACAAGGTTTGCCCTCATACTCCTCAATGCATTGGAGAGTATGCCTCTGCAGCGCTGGCTCAGGGAGTGAGGTTTGGGCTCCCACCGAGCGGAACATATTTCATTACCTATGATATGGACGAAACTAAAAGAATCCGCTCTGCTTCCGGAGGAGTGACTAGTGTTTTGTTAGAGCATCTTCTGGTTTCAAAAGAAATTGATGGTGTCGTAGCCTCCTTGCCGGTTACAGGAATGGTGGGGGAACCACATTTTCAAATGCATATTTTCCGCTCTCCTGAGGATCTCGACCGCGGGAGAAATTCGCATTACCACCCTCTATGCTACGACAGAGTTCTCAATGAATTAAAGAAATGCGATGGCTTATTTGCGGTGGTTGGAGTTCCTTGTGTGTTGCGAGGAATAGTTCGGCTCCCCATGGGCATAAAGAGAAAGATAAAATACAAAATCTGTCTGGTTTGCGGAAAGAATGTTACTGGCGCTTTTACCGATTGTCTTGCAGCCAAAGAGGGGATAGCGAAGGATGTAACTTGGCAGACTGTTTTTCGCGATAAGGTGGGTATACCGAATGCAAATAATTATAATAACCTCTTTCAACTCCCTGATCGCGTAGTAAGGAGAAACCGTTTTGCATCAGCCTTTACCGACATGTGGCGCAACTATTTCTTTGCCCAGGAATGCTGTCTGTATTGTCCTGATTTTTATGGGGTCGATGCTGATATGTCAGTGAAGGATGCTTGGGGTAGGTTGAGTGCGGATCCTCTTGGGACATCCCTTGTTATCGTCAATAATGATGAAATTGAAGATCATCTGGTTGGTTTGAGAGAAAATAAATGCTTGGTTCTTCAAAAATGCGATGCTGACGAGGTCTTTAATTCCCAAATTTCCACGCCAATTTTCAAGCACCAAAAAATCCGAAACCGTCTAGTGTGGAAAAAAAATATTAAGCAAGAATTAGATAGAAACTATTCTTCGTTAGAATTGCGACGGCATTGGTTTTCACATGAAAGCCACGAATATTGGCGACTGTGGTCGTTGATAAAATTATCGAATTTCTTTTATTTTAGATTTGGCAAGGTACCAGTTGAGTTTTTACTATTTTTGGTCTCACCAGGACAGAAGGCGAGGCTCGGGCTGCGAAAACTACTCAAAAAACGGAAATCAGTTAGATGAGCCAAAACAATAGTGAAGGTGAAGGTAATCGCGAGGCTGCCGGGTTCAAGAAGAGATTGAAGGTATGCCTTTATTGCGCACGCTACCATGACGAGGCGTTCAAGGTCAGACCGTTAGGTATAAGCTACCTGGCATCTTACCTTCTTCAAAAAGGAATTATTGCTGACGATTTGAAAATCGTTGACAATTTAGAAGAAGCAATTGCCTTTCAACCGGATCTTATTGGTGTTAGTAGTGTCAGTCATGTTATTGCAGATGCTCGAGAATTCGCTTACAAAATTAAGAAAGAGACAGGTTGTTTTACAGTTCTTGGAGGGTATCATATATCCTCCGTTCCAGGGCTTCTGCCTAATGAGTTTGATGTCGGGGTAATAGGCGAAGGTGAAGAAACCTTTGCGGAAATTGTTGAGAAGAGCTACCCTAATCATCCGAGGCAACTGCAGAACTCCAGTTTTTTACGCTCTCATCCGGAAAAGCCAACCTTCACTCAACTCGGGGCTGTTGCCCCAGATCCTATCAGCCCGCTGGGTTTGCAATTGGCTGACCATTTAACCGAATCAGTTTTAGGTGGTATTTTGGGGATATGTTATCGGGATCGCCAAGGATTAATAAAACAGACTCAACCGAGGGAGCATATTACTGACATTGATTCTATTCCGTGGCCACTGCGACATAAAGTCTATTCGTCAGAGGAACCCATCTTCACATCAAGAGGCTGTCCATTTAGTTGTACCTTTTGTGCGTCACAAAAATTCTGGCGAGGAAGTACACGCTTTCGCAGTGCCGATTCTGTTGTCCGAGAAATCGAGCAATTAGTTGAGCAACATCAGCCGAAGGAAATTGCAATACTAGATGATTTATGGATGGCCGATAAGCCAAGATTCAGGAACATTGTTCACCAACTCGTTAAACTTGGCATTCCGCAGAAGGTTAGCTTTAGGGGGTTTTGCCGCTCCAATATTATTGATGAAGAAGCAATTTTGTTGTTTAAAGATTTGAATTATCGATTTGTTCGCTTCGGTGCCGAGACTGGTTCTGAGAGGCTTTTAAGAAAAATTAAGGGAACGAATATATCGATTGAAGACCATCAACGTGTTATCGACCTATGTCGTAGGCATGGCTTACCCTGCGGCGCGTCATTCATGTTCGGAATTCCCGGAGAAACCATAAATGATTTGCAGAATACGATTCATTTTCTCCGCAGAAATAAGAAACATTTTAAAATTATTGGCTTCTATCTGTTCAATCCGATTCCTGGAACCATTTTATGGGAAGAACTTGAACAGAAGGGCCTGGTATCGAATGATTTTAAATTTGATCGGTTGCAACTCGATTTATTGAAAACGAAATTCTCATGGGATGAAGTTCTATATTTTAATAGTGATAATATCCCTTTGGAAATTTTTCGTTCAATTATCACCAATATTAGGGGTGAGTTTGTTGATGACTTTTTAGGTCGTGAAGTAGGCGCAAAAAATTGGTGCGCTAACTTTCTCGGTCAAGCCGTCCAAATGGCGAAGCGGAAGATGCATACCAGAAAGAAATGAAGCCGACGAAGCAACGAAGCCTACAAGAAATCGAGTGCAGAAGTTATAGCGCTTTTCTCATGCGTTGATTGTATATCCACAATGCTGAACCCAATTTATTATGTCGGTCTTATCGATTGCTCTCATAGCTTCAGAAACAGCGTTTATAAGTCGATCCATGGTTCTAGGAGAGTGTCCTCGAATCAAAGTTTTCAGCTTTGTCCAAGCTAGCTCAATAGGGTTTAGATCTGGGGAG
>JBNKEI010000049.1:0-45283 GCA_050288705.1 Myxococcales bacterium | reverse complement strand
AACGCTAGAAAAAATTCTTATGTCCCGCTAGGTTACAAAGCAGGAGTTTCGCCTTCGCACGAGGGCGCGGATTGACACCGCGATACCGAAAGCCATCGCCAGGATGCAAATTAGTTTCGCCTTCGCACGAGGGCGCGGATTGAAACCATGCTATCGACGATGAAAAGATATTTATTTCATTCGTTTCGCCTTCGCACGAGGGCGCGGATTGAAACGCCATGCTCGCGAGGGAGGGTTTCTTGCCAACGTTTCGCCCTCGCACGAGGGCGCGGATTGAAACACCACTACACCATTGATTACCCAGTTTCTTCTTTGCGAGAAGCCTCAGAAGCAAACCGGTCTATAATGGCTGAATGGACTGTAGATTTTGCGAATTATCGAGACTGCTTGAAGTATAAAAAGATTTAGCTTAGGCGCCTCCTTATGGTGAGAGAAATTTCTGCAGCGCGTGCTCTTCATCGGGCTGATTTTCCCGATTCTTTTACTCACTCATTGTACAAAATTTCGCCTTTTCGAGGCTGTGCGCACGGGTGTCGCTATTGTGACGGGCGGGCAGAGCGCTATTTCGTGGAGGGCGATTTTGAAAAAGAGATAGTGGTTCGTACTAATCTTCCTGAGCTGCTTGCCCAAGAATTGCCAAAATTGAAGGAAAAGGGTTTGGTCACCATTTCCTCGGGAACTACCGACCCGTATCAGCCTATTGAACGGCAAGCGCGAATAGTTCGCCGATGTGGCGAATTGTTGGTGGAAGCTAATTTGCCAGTATCGATAATGACCAAAAGCTCGCTCATATTGGAAGACCTAGATTTATGGAAAAGAGCTGCCCAAGGAGCTGGTTTTCTTCTAATGGTTTCCATTTCTACCATGAATGAAAAGGTTCGAGAAATATTCGAGCCCGGAGCATCTCCCATTGCTGAGCGATTAGAAACACTGAGAGTTTTTAAAAGCATAGGCGCTTTTACTGGAGCACTGGTAATGCCATTCTTGCCAGGGATTTCTGACCATGAAGAAGGAATGGAAGAGCTATATTACCAGCTGGCGAATGCAGGAGTAAATTTTGCCATGCCTGGGGGGCTTACTTTGCGTCCTGGACGGCAAAAGCAATGCTATTTAGAAACGCTTTCTCAATACGACCCCTCGCTAATGCAATCCACCTTGGAACATTATCGAGAAGAACGTGCCTCTGGAGCGCCATTAGCGCGAGCACAAAAAAATTTGGCTGCGAAATTTAAAAAAGTACAAAGCAAATCGCAAATTCCATGGATTTTGCCCTATTCAGCATATAGAGAATTAATCCCTCCCCACGATGCAACGCGAATTTTTTTGCGTGATTTGGTGGAATTATACTCCTCTCGGCAAATTGGGACCCAGCGGCTTGAGCAAGTTGCCGACCGATACGATTCTTGGCTTTTAGCTCAAAGGCGTCAGTTCCGTCGTAAGCGTTCTCTTCCTAAAGACTATCTGGAATCTCGGTTTCGAGAAGCATTTTCTAATGGGGAATTGGCGGTCGTTATCAAAAATGAAAAACTTTATTCTTTTCTTAAAAAAATTCAATTGGGAGCGACATTCAATTATCTTACTGTTCAGTTGGAGAGCTAGCAATAAATTATATAATGGCAATGGTGTCTCGAAATCGTAACTATTCAGCACTTGCTGTCAAGAAAAGAACGGGTGCTGAATGGTTGCGTTTCAGGTCCATCCGCGATCGTGGCTTTCGGAATCAGAATACCCCTAAAAGGGAGTAAGCCTTGCACATAAAAAAGATGCTGCTTAGTTTTTTATAGTTTCAAGATAATAAAGGCACAAAATTTCCACGAGGTTAATAATGAGTGATATGCCCGAAGTTTCTAATTGTAATGCTTCTCAGTGTTTCTATAACATATCAAATCAATGCCATGCTCCGGCAATTACCGTTGGTACCGATGAGCCCTGTTGCGATACGTTTTTAGCTAGTCAAGATCATATTCATCGCCAGGAAAAAGGTATGGTCGGTGCTTGTCATGTGAGCGCGTGTCAGTACAATAAAGAGATGCTGTGTGGAGCATCTGGTATTGATGTTTCGCCCGCAAGCGGTAGTGCAATGTGTTCTACGTTTGCAAGGAAGTAGTGCTTCACGAATGTAGGGAAATAACTCATTACGCAATATCTGCAAAACCCAGCATTTTTTGCAAGCCTGGCGCGGGTCTAAAACTAATAGACAATTAGAGATTTCGCATAGATGCCCTAGGTCTAGGGTTTGCAACAAATAAATTGGCGACGAAAGGAAGCTTACGTTTGGTCGGCTTCCTAACGCGAATTATTTGTGGCGAGCCGAGGCGAGGGTTGTGTGCATGCGAGTCGGAAGAAATAACCAGGGTTTCACTCTCCTTGAACTGATGGTCGCGGTGGCTATTTCAAGCGTAGTGGTTCTAATTATTGGGGCCGCTATTCAGAACACCAATCTAGGATTGGCACAGCAGCTTGACAATTCCCAAGCATTGCAAAACGGAAACGCGGCTATTGAAGTTCTTCAGTATTATCTACGGAAAACGGCCTTTGGTTTTGAAGCTGGCACCGTCCAGGCTAACAGCGCTTTTCCCGTTGGTCAGTGCAAGCATGCCGACGACTCTGTAGACGCTAGTTGCAATAACCAAGATTCAGGAAGTGACCGACTGCGTATTTTGGCGGCAGATTCAGTTGGGTACTCTTATCCTTCTTCCACGTTCGATTTGGCTAGTTCGACTCTTACCCTAGGAACTACGGGAATGGCCGCTGTTCCCTCTGGCCATCCTTGGGCAAGCGGAACCGAAGTAATTGTTTCTGGTATTTGCGACTCAGGCACTGCAGTCTTTTCCCAGATTGTCGCTATTGCTGATCCGGTTCCTACCGCGCCGCTGGCAAACCCTATTGTCTACACTATTGCTAGCTCCAGTCTTTCGCCGGGTACAGTTTGCACCTCTACCAATACCGATTTGACCGTTGCCGTAAAAGGTGTGGATTCAGTAATTGATTTTTATGTGAGCAAGCCCACCAGCTCCACCGACTCCACTCCGCCCGCTTTAATGATGGATCGCAATGACGGAACCGGAGCTTTTCCAGTGGCATTTGACGTGGAAGATTTGCAAGTCAGATATGGGATTGACCGCAATAATAATGAATTCGTGGATAGTGGCGAATGGTGCGATGACATTACTAATACCTCTAATGCGGAATGCGGAACCCTTGCTGGCTTATCGCTGCAACAAAAACTGAGTCGAATTCTCGGGATTCAAGTAGCCATCGTAAGCCGCACGCCGGGTCAGCGCGCTGCCTATTCTTATGCGGTAACCGCATTTGATCACACCATTTCCGGGGGCGACAAGCACCGCCGCTGGATACATCGAGCTACGGTTGCCCTACGAAATCGTTAAATAGGTGAGGTGAATAATGGCTTCTCGCGTTACCAATAATTGTATCCATAATCGGGACGGCGGTTGGGGTCTGCTTCCTACTGTGGTGGTAATTGTAGTTCTTTCATTATTAGGCGCGGCGGTGCTAAAGACTGTGGATACCGGGCTCAACTCCACCGGCACTATCCGCAGAGTGGAATCGACTCTTAATATTACCGAAGCCGGAGTGGCTTTTGGAATGGAACGACTGCGCGGCTCTCCTTTTTTATTTGGAGCCGGAGGAACCGATGTAAATACTGCACTTAATAATACTAATGCGCCATTAATTGATAACTTCGATACCCATAATTGCACCACCACTGCTTGTCCTTTGTTTAACTGGCATGAATTAACCCCTGGACCCGTGAGTTTTGATGGAGGAACTTATCGCGTTGCCGTTCGTGATGATCTTGGTACGGGCGCAGATACCAATAATCGCATTTTACTGCGCTCTTTGGGAACAAATAGTACGGGAATTCAGCGTTTAATTGAGGTTGTACTGGAGCTTAACTGAGTAAGACGGCCATAAGCGAGGTTGTCATGAGATTTTCATCCTTGGCTTGCATAGTAATGACCTGTTTGCTGGTTGCTAATGGGCAAGTGTGGACTCAAACCGTGGATCAAACGGTGACCGAACACACTTTTACCGAGTCTTTCGATAATCGGTTGTATATGGACCCGGCATCTTCGGTCGATAAATGGGGTAGTGGTTATATAGCACTGCGATCGAAAGGAACCGGGTTTGACCCCGATAAACGCTCGCTTGGTATAAAAATTTACACTGTCGCTAACGGTGATTGGGACGGCGATGGTATTGATGACGTCGTGGCTCTTTTGCTCACCCCCAGTTGTCATTTGCACTACATGAAAAATTATGGCTTAAATGCCCAGGGAGTCCATATTGATTTCGATATGGGCGGTAACAATTCGAATTCCAGTGGGTTCAGGGATTGGATGCTGGGAACTCCTGCTGATTGCGGTACCGAATCGCCAGTACTTATTTCCGGCGATTTTACTGGGGACGGTAAAACCGACGTTCTTTTTCTGAAAATTTCCGATGAAAACAAAGCCGGAAAGCTAAAAGCAGCATCATTATATAAATATACTAGTTGGAATACCTTAAAAAATAGACCGAATTTCGAGGTCATTAATGTTAAAGCAGACTTCGAACAAGTAGCTTCCGGTCATACTCTCGCCTGGCACTGGACTAGTACGGTGGCCCAAAGCATTGACTGGGATAAAGACGGAATAGATGACGTGGTTATTGCTTCCAGTCATGGTTCTATTAATGAATTACTGCTATTTCGAGGAAAGAGCACTAGTGCAGGTTTTCACCCTGCGCAAACACTTATTTCCAATCTAGGTCTGGTTACTCCTATTGCCGACACCGGATCGAGCGCTAGCGGTGGATGCATGGGTACCGGAAAGAAGAGCCGAGGCGCCAACGCGCTTATTGTGCGTGATTTTGACGGTGATGACGATTATGACGTTATTGTGGGCAGCACTTCGCAAACAGATCTGGTTTATTGGAGAAATGACGGCAGTAATCTTTTTACCAGAATGTCTGATATCCCCTTTTCTTATGGGGGTGCAGCGGTAGGCGTTTCTGGTGATTATGATGGTGACGGCGACATTGACTTCATGATCGGGCGCGATGGATGGAACTGTGGCGGAACTGGCGGCACAGTGTGGCTTTTCCAAAATGATGGCGCTGGCAATTTTCGCATGCGTAGCACCTATGTTGCCAAGCATGGCAATGATTTGGACTATGGATTAAGCTTTAATATTGATAACGATGCCAATAATACAGACGACGCAATTTTTGCCGATGGTAACGATGCGGGAGCATATTATATTTTGCTTTCCAAGAATTTGAACATATACAATACCGAAGGCACGGCTTATTCTAAAATCATCGATACCCTGTCCAATGATGTCAATGCAATTACCAGTGTAAAAGTCAATTCGCTTGATCGTACGCTTCCCACTGGTACCAATATTGAATTCTATGTTTCTAATAATAATGGTGTTAACTGGGAACGATTGCTTGATCGCGAGCTTCCTAGCGGCGGAGGAGATATTCATTACTTCTCTACCTATGGTTCTGATTTTCGCTGGAAAGCAGTACTAAGCGCGCCTAAAGTCAACCTGACTGGCCAGGAAAAAATATTCGAGCCGGCTGCCAATGTAACTCCAGTGCTCAATTCCATTAGCTTCAGCTACTATAGCGTCGATCGTCGTCGCTACAGTCGTTCGGGCCTTTCCTATGGAACGGTTAATATTGATGGTACCGATAAGGACCTCTTATTTTCTGCTTCCTATTATTTCCCTGGTTACGACGCCACCTTAATGGCTTTTGATATCACCAACATGACCCGCGGAGAAGCCACCGGGGTGGAGCGTGTCGACACCAACCCTAACGTCGCCACCAAATGGGATGCCGGAGCTAACCTTAATTCTCGTTCGGCCTCCGACCGAACCATTTACGGTATTTACGACGATTCGGATACCGATACCCGCATGAATAACCTCATCTCTATTAATACCCCTGTTTCCGACACTCTCAAAAACTTACTGGTTGTCGATGACGCTACCAAAGAAGAAGTAGTACGGTTTATTCGTGGCCGCCAGGGAAATAATGCCGCGGAACGGTCTCATAAACTATTCGACACTGGTCACTCCACTCCCGCTTTGGTTGCTGCTCCATATGGAGACCCCAGCTATTTGGGAAATAATTACTCCACATTCAAAACCAATAAAACCAGTCGTACACCTACGGTATACATTGGTACGAATGATGGAATGCTCCACGCATTCAATGCCATTAATGGTTCAGAATTATGGGGTATGGTTCCCAATAACCTTCTGGCCAAACTCAAACTACAACGGGGTATTTCCGAGTCGGGCAATGAATACTTCAACCGGGAAAGCTATGTAGACGGACCGATTACTGTTCAGGATATTTGGGATGGAGCCAATTGGAAGACGGTGGCTTTTGTCGGCCAAGCACGTGGTAAGGGTGCTTTCGACCGTAACTATTATTTTGCGGTAGACATTACCAGTCCGGAATCGCCCCAGCCGCTGTGGGAATTCACCTCTACCCCCAATACTCAAACCTGCTCGGGCGAGCCCTGCACTACGACTTGCACGCAGAGCTGTGAACCGGTTACTTGTAGCTCAAGTTGCACTGACAACCCCCACGTTTTCAAAGAAGCCAACGGGCAAGTAGTAATGGAGGCGGAAAACGCCAATTCCAACGCCACTACTGATGGCATTCACAACTGGGAAAGCTCTACCACCAGCGGAATCACTTACTATGAAGCGACTCCCTCCGACGGTGAGGATTGCGGAACCAACGGTGATAACTGCGGTGCGCTTCTTACTTATTCCATGCACATAAATCAGGCGGGTATCTACACCCCCTATTTCCGAGTGAAGCTTGATTCCTATGCGGCCAATGAGCTGTTGTGGGGCGTCGATGGGGTTATGAAGGAAAGGATCAAAGGATACACCCTGAATTCGTGGTACTGGCTTTCTGGTTCCAGTGTTTACCTCGCTCCGGGGGATCGGGTTCTGGAAATATGGATGGCCGAAGCGGGAGTAAAGCTTGACCGCATCATTATGACTTCTGGCTCTGCTCCTAGTGAAGACGGCCCGGCGCAATTGTGTGAAGAGATATGCCCAACCCCGGTTTGCACTACCTCTTGCACAGAAAGCTGCGTTTCTGCCGGCTCTGAATGGCCTGAATGTGGAGTAGGGCAGGGCAAAGAGTGCTGTGGCTCTCCGGGCATGGCTTATTGCGCGCCTCTCGGACAATGTTCCAGTGTGCAACCCGACCCGCAATTAGGCGAAACTTGGTCGGCGCCGGTAGCAGGACGAGTTAAATTCTCCAATGGTTCTTCCCGGTGGGTAGTCTTTTTTGCCAGCGGCTACAACAATATTGGTCAGCCCAACGTAGGTCGCGCATTGTGGGCGCTTGATGCCAATACGGGAGACTTCTTAGGAAAATGGAATACTGACGACATCGAGTATTCAGTAAACAATCCATCTACCATTGTAAATACGCTGCCGGCCAGTCCGTCATTGGTCGATATAAACGGCGATGGGTTTGTTGATCGCGCATACTACGCTGATCTAGAAGGACGCGTTTGGCGTTTAAGCATGCCAGCCAGCGCTACCGCAGTTTCTAGCTGGACAGCAACCAAAATTTTTGATGCCGGCCAACCAGATCACAGTGCTTCTACTCGCATCTGGGCGCCTATCATTACCAAACCTGCTTTGGTGGCCTTCCCAGGCGGAAACGTCAATATCTACTTTGGCACTGGAGGAGATGAAGAAGCTCCCCCTGCCTCCACCTATTACTTCTACGGAATACGCGACACTGGTGGAAGCACTACCCGCTATCCGGATCAGCTAGATAGCGCCAAAATGGAGTGGAAAATAACTGCACCCAGTGGGCATAAGTACTGGGCCGATCCCATGATTGCTAACTCGGCGGTAGTGTACTTTGCTTCACTGCCGGGAAACATTGAGTCGGTCAACCCCTTCCTCAGTTTGGAAGGCTCCTCCAAGCTGTACGGAATTGCCATTCGTAATTTCCTCGACAAATCAGGCACTGCGCGTCAGGTGGGCCAGTCGGTTTATGACACTGCCTACCTGGAAGCTTCCTCTAAAGTGCGCCAAATGATGATTCTGCGTGGTACCCCGCAACAACCATGGGTCAAGCCAGAAGCCTATGTGACCGTTGCGGCAACCGACGTTCTTTTGCAAGAATTTGCTGGTGAGAGCGCTAGCGATCGACCAGCAATCCGTAGAATCACTGATAAAGGTGTTACCGCCAGCACAACTAAACTCAAGGTAATTAACTGGAGGGAGGTCCCTCGTGGTCAATGGGCACCGTAAGTCATTGGGATTCACGCTCATTGAGTCTATGGTGGTCGTGGCAATCATCGCGATTTTGGCGGTGGTTGCCGCGGGTCTTACTGCCGGTATGCGGCGGGGCAAGTTTCGCAATTTGGTGAATGAAGTGCAAAATACCCTGCGCGAAGCGCGTAATCAGAGTGTTGGCCAAGGTCGAGAAGCAATTGTTCGCTTTCAGTACGTCGATGTTGATTCCACGCCCCATCTGAAGGCGGTTGCATTTATTGATCTGAACGCCAACCAAACATATCAAGCCGGTACCGACACTTTCTTAGCCGAAACCAAACCGTTCGCACGTGCCTCTCTTTCAGTTTCGGGAGTTACCATTGTCTCCGGGTCACCGGGCACCCCTGCCTTTGTCTATTTCAGTTCCCGCGGTTTTAGCATCCAAAGTCCAGGGAGCTCTGCAGTAGTAGCCAAGACTTTAGTCTTTACCGATAACGAAGGCACCTATCCGTCGGAAACTTTGGTGCTGAGCGCCGGAGGCACCACGCGAAGGCAGTATTGAATCTATTTGTTTTGGCCGTTGCCTATGTTGCCGGGGAAGCCATGAATCGAGCCCATGTCGCCAAGAATAAACCGAAGGATAGAGGATTCACTCTTATCGAGCTTCTGGTAGCGCTAGGAGTGTTCACAATTGGGATGCTGGGCGTTCTTACCATGCTAGTGGCTGCGGTCCAATCCAATCGCGATGCCCAGGATATGGCCATGGCCACTAATCTCGCCGCAAACCAGCTAGAAATTTTGCGGATGGGTAACTTGACTGGACTAGTTGCGGGATCGTCGGGCAGTGATACCTACGCCTCAAATGGCGATGCATCGGGAACGCCATATTTTACGGTTACTTGGGATGTTGCCGACGAAACCACTAATGTGACCGTTCCTAGCGCGGCCACAGTGGTGGTAAGAAAGGTGACTGTTCGAACTAACTGGAAGCGAAATCCGAGCGACAGCAAAATCAGGTCGGTTCAATTAAACACCGAAATCGCCGAAGGTATTTGAGATAGTCACACTTTAAGCGAAGAAATGCACTTGGCACTGGACGGACTGATCTTTTTCTACGCTGGCTTTTTGCTACTGGTATCCAGAAAGCAGTGCTTGAGCTGAAGGTACTACATAAAAGTCTTGAACGAACCATTGCTGCCGGTCTGTCTTAAATTACTGCCTATGCAGAACGTTGCGGCGCTAGCGAAGCCCATCTTCTTGTTTTTCAAAAGAACCCCCAAGTGCCAACTAGTGAGCGGATCTTTTGTCGAACGGAAAGTTTTCAATCGCGTGCGGTCACTGTTTGGGAAATCATTCTTATCAAAGAGCATGGTGGAGTCCAAGCGCCTGGAGCACAATACTGGTAAGTTCTTCAGCGGCCCCTTGAGGAAGGAGCGTTGGCTTTTTTCCATACTTGCTCCAGCTCGTCTAATTCATGACGCAAAAGGCGAGCGGCCAGAGGATCGCGTTCTACTAAATCAAACAGGTGCATTACCCGGTCTACTCGTGCTTGGATTTCATGAGCACGCTCGGTAGACATGCGTTGAAGCATCATATTGGCCGCAGAAGCCACTAGCAGGCGGGCTACGTCATCGCGACTATACAAGGTTTCATCACGTTTTTGCCCTTCCCCGCGTACAACCCGAAACGCTTTGCGCGATGAAGGGGGCGCGGTAACCGGCGGCAGGGGGCGGGAATTGGTAGATAACCCCTTTAAAGGCAACTTTAGCTGCTTTGCCTTCCTCGGATCATCATCTTGGGAGTCGTGGCTCATTTCTTGGGGAATTATCACACAATTTCTTGCTGGCAAGAAATCAATCGAACTCGCCGGTTGATAAGTGCCTAATCTCCTAGGCAAACGCCCAAAGCGTGGGCAGTGAGAATGGCGTCGCAATCAAGAGGCGCCGCCTAGGGGAGTAATACCCATACGCAACCACGGGTTAGATGGATAAGTTGGGTGGTGTCTAGAAGTCCCCTGTAGCCGTGGCGAATGCCATATACCCCCCCCATCCTTGTTCAACGCCTGCCAGGGTTGCCGCCCGAATTACCGCTTTCAAACCTGGCGCATCGCCTCGGCCGGTGTTTATAGCAATTCTTTTAATTCGTTTTGAGTCTATAGATTGTTCCATAATGTCCCCTGGGCGCCACGTATTTATTTTTAAAAACGTTAATGTTGAACCGAAATGAATAGATGCTATTCTTGTGATTTTTTTCTAGCAAGGTAGACATAAGCCTCAGGTTTCCTGTTGCTGAAGCTTTTGTATGAAAAAATACAAAACTGAGGTGGTTGTTTTCCGGATAAACTTCGATGTAGCGGTTGAAAGATTCGCGGTCTAAAAGCAAGATAACTAGTGGTTTCATACCAGGTGCTTGCACGAGTAACCGATTAATCAATGATTTGTTTAACCATCGCTTCTGGGATATAAATCCATCGATGTTGATAGTGTCGCAAGTATGAGAAAAGAGTGCCTTTTTTGGAGTCGGCAAGGCGGGAAATGACTAACTAAGCCTATCGTGTAAGGATATATAGTGCCAAATTCAAAAAAGCTTTATTTGACAGGTGGAGTGACACGCGATATGCCGGCAGTTTATACAAACGCCATGGCTGCGTTCTGCTTACGGAGGAAATGATGTCGTGCCGCTTTTCCATTGCTTTGGTATTTTTTGGTATTGCTAGTCTTAGTCTGGTTGCCTGTACTCCTAAATATCCTAAATGCAGTAGCGACGAACACTGTAAGGTCGATGGGCACAATGAAGTCTGCGTTAACGAAATGTGCCAAGAATGTGGCCAGGAATACGACTGCAAAGAAGGCTTTACCTGTGAAGAGAACAAATGTGTTCCCAAGCCGGAATGTACAGATGACCAGGAGTGTCAGAGCGGTTTCAAGTGTAAAGATAATAAATGTGTGCCCGAGTGCATATCGAACGAGGATTGTTCCGATGGTTTGTCCTGTCGAGGGGGGCGATGCGCTCCTCCTGCCGAGTGTCTCTCTGATGCTGATTGCTCTAGCGGAATGAGATGCGATGCCTCGCAAACCTGTGTTACCGCGGCAGACAATTCTTCTTGCCAACTGGAATCTGTCCGTTTCGAGTTCAATGAGTCCACCTTGAGTGCAGAAGGGCGTAGAGCGCTTGAGAAGAATATCGAGTGCATTAAGTCGCTTCAAGGAGTGATTGTTCTGGCGGGACACTGCGATGAACGCGGAACCGAGGAGTATAATCTTCATCTTGGCGAGCGCCGCGCCAATTCAGTAAAGAAGTACCTGGTGGCAATGGGGATTGAGCCTAATAGGCTAAAGGCAGTCTCCTATGGCAAAGAGCGCCCGGTGAATTTCAACCATTCCGAGGAGGCTTGGGCAGAGAACCGGAGAGTGGAATTCGGGGAAAGATAAGAATAAGCCCCGCTGCAATGGCAGAGGCAGAAGTACTCCCTAAGCCGTATTTATAGTACCGCAATTCCCTCTCCTCCTGGGAGAGGGATGGCGAGTCGAGACTAAATTTCCGATCCGTTTTTCGCTGACTCGCTAAGGTTTTTCAGCCTTGTCTGCAACTTTGTTGCGCTAGTCGCGAAAACATTAGAGAGAATTGTTTTCCGCTACGTTTACTACCGGGCTTGATATGAAACAGCACGTTTTCTGGCCGCCTTTTAGACCGCCAATCATCGTTCCTGATACAACACGGTTTGAATACAACGTAGTAACAGCGGTGAGAGAGCTGGATAAGGTTAGGGGAGCTATTTCTGGCCATCAAATGGCGCAAGCAATATTAAATGGCACCAAATTTCGTGGTCGACAAGAAGCCAGATTGGAGTTGAAGGAGTTTTCGAAATGGGCGGAGAAAAACCGTTCCCGGCTCAGTTCTAAAGCGAAAAAGGCGCTAGATACTTACGAGAGGTACGCCCTGGCAGCAATCGTCAATGGTCAGACGAGCATTGCTGGCGACGATTACGACCGTATGCGCCGGGACTTAGGTATACTTGCTTATAATCCCTATGATTATACTGTCTCGGTTTATGAAGACCCAATACGACAACCAAGTTATCTAATCAATTCGCCTCGCATGCCCGGGAATGACCATGATCTCAGCGCAATGGTGGCATGTTTCCGACTAGCAAGTAAGCAAGAGAAGGTATCCGCTGAAGACATGGTCGATGCCATTTACAATGGAACTAGTGAGCAAGACAACCAGGCTGTGGCTAGTGAATTCGATACATTCCAAAAATGGGCCGATTCCCATCGCGATAAGCTTTTCCCCGAAGCTCGGGAAGTGATGAGAATTTACAAAAAGTATGCCGAGAAAGCTCGTTCCCAAGGCCAAATTGGGCTATGCTCGAGTGAATTTGAAAGCATGTTCGGAGAAATGCGCAGTGTTGCTGTAAACGGCCAGGCGCGAGAAAGTAATAGCCAACCGCGTGCTACTTCGCCGTTCCGTTAGACCTATCCAAATCTACTGCATATCGGATTTGTACTGTAACTGCCGTTTAAACTCGAAGAATCCCATATCCGACACAGATAGCGCTAAATGTCGATTTTGGATCATTCCTTTTACATTCAAATCTTCAATACCAATAATTTGAAAATTTCGAGATAAATCGGTAGTTAACTTGTGTAGTGTGTCATTACGTATATTGCTGATTCTAGCATGTTCTATTGCCAGTTTTAATTTTGCCTTCCTGCGATTATTAGAGCCCTTCCTCTTTTGTGGAATTTGGGATAGCTAGCACGGCCAGCGAAAAAATTTTTAAAAGCATTACCTAATTGAATGATTGCCATTTAAGGAGCATTTTTAGTTGCCTCCAGCATCCAAGGAAATTGTTCGCGTCTAATGCTATTAAGTTGTGGAAAACATAGATATTTATCTCCAATAAATTAGAACTCGATTACCCTGCCCTGACCCTCTATTGAGTATTCTCCAGAGGGACAGGATTTCGGGTGTGCTTTCTAGAGGGGCTTTTGAAAATGAAAAGACCTCAGGTAATATGGTAATTAGTTGCAGGTTCCGCGGGTTGATTGCCACTGGGGGGTTGCCCATTCATAAGCTGTCGTGCCAGAGAATGATTCTGGTTGTTCAATGTTGTCTAACATCAAACGGAGCGCTGCGCAGGGGCCACTGACCTCTTGCTTCTGGCCTAATTGATTAGTTGCACAATGGGTTTCTTGTGGCAGAGAGTCGCATTGCGGGGAGACCATCTCGCAAGAGCCGGCAAGTTTATCGGTATAAACCGTGTTTTTTAGTTCGGTTAGGCTCAGACCATGATCGAAGTTGGTCCAGCCAGCATCGACGAAAGAGGCGTGGTAGCTGTAACCGGTTTCTGTTTTCGCAATGGCAAGGTGACAGATTGGCTTAGAGCAAATTCCTTGGAAGCAGAGTTTTTCCGATGGGCAATTGTCATGCACGGCGCAGGGATAGTGGCAGTAGCCGGTCATCATTGGTCCTTCAACGCAAAGGAGGTGTTCTTTGCAGTCCATAGAATAGGTTTTGCAAGAGCATTGTTCTTCGTCGTTGGGCCGAGGAGTGCACGCTTGTGGTTCAGAGGAGAACGTAGTGTATTTGGGACACACATAGTCCCAGGGGCAGGCGCCATCACCCGGAGAACACGGCACTTCAATAGCGGGTTGATCTGCTAAGTAGTGAAACCTGGCAGTCTTCATAACCGCCGGAGAGCCGTCCCCATCTTGAAGCTCGAAAATAAGTTCGACCATTGAACCGGGCTCAATATGGTGATTGCTAGTGAAGTGACCATAATCCTCGCGATGCAAACGCCACCGCTCGTCTTTGTATCGTAGGTCAACCCAGTTGATTGGTACGAGTGGCACGACTTGCTGCCACCACTCGCTGCTGTGTTGATGTACGATTAAGTGATACTGGGAGCTAATATCAGTGCTAGAGCTAGCAGTCCCAGTCTTAGAATCAGCAGGTTGCTGGAGAAGGTAGGGAAACCAGTCGGATATCCAAGGGGTCGTGCCATTGCTGATAATGATCCGCACATCCGAGCCTTGACCAATGTAACGGTTGCTAACAAAGTCGCCCCACTGGGTGCGCTCTAGTAGCCACTGATTAACGCCATCGTCAATGGCCACTATGCGGGTATCGGAGGGGACCCGTACTTGTTGCCACCATTTGTGGCTAGATTGATGAATGCGTACCTCGGTGGTGCTGGTTGTTTCCAGAGCACTGGAGGAAGTAAGTACTGTTTCCTTATTGCTGGTTTTGTTGTCCGAATCGCTTACTGCGCAAGATAATGTGAATAAACAGGCAATACTCAACGCTGCTAAGGGGCTGGTGGTCGAACCATGCATTAGAGAGTTCATTGTTGCTCCTTTAAAAATGCAGCTACAATTAAATCCATTTAGGTGCTGGTCGCGGCTCCAATTAGAGCCGCCGCCAAATTCATCAACGCTGCGTATGTCGGACAGAGATGTATTGCTTCTAAGTATTAAGCTGCCAGGTTTTTGTCAACAATAAAGGCGACTGTATTGATTGTTCTGCGAGAAGTAATAAAAACTGTACGAATAATCTGCGCAAGATTCAATTTTTTGAAGTGTAGGCAAAAGCATGCAGCGAGAGTTCAAACGTTAACGGAATAAATTATTGGCCCATAAATTAAGTTTGAATAACTTGGTTTTGCAAGAAAAAGGTTAACAGCTAACAATTAGAGATCTTGAGTGTTTGACGATTTTCAAGAAATACACAAATATGTTGCTAGCGCATAAATCCATGCCAGAAATACGTCAATTGTTCAATCAAACAGTAAGGAATCGTGAAAAAATCCGCCAGAAGGCGGTGATGTTCTAAAAAGAAATCTTGAAGTGTCTAGTGTTTGTTTTTAAAGCGGAACTAGCAATAATATTATTCGCAGTGGCTTATAAATATTGAGAAAAATCCGAATAAAACTTTGGATGTTCGGAAAAATGCGCAGCGTTGCAAAAATGGCCTGGCGCGTCACCCCTGTCCTTCTGGCAACTCTGTTCCAGAAGGACAGGGTAATATAAAACATGCTCTTCCTAAAGGTAGAGGTGGAATTAGTTACAGGTTCCGAGGGTTGATTGCCACTTGGGTGCGATCCATTCATATGTCTGACCAGTAATGAATGACTCGGGTTGTTCAATGTTGGCTAGCATCAAACGGAGCGCTGCACAGGGGCCATTGACCTCTTGCTGTTGGCCGAATTGATTGGTTACACAAAGCGGTTCTTGCGGCAAAGAGTCACATTGTGGTGAGACCATTTCGCAAGAGCCGGCAAGTTGGTCGCTATAAACCTGGTTGCTCAATATGGTTTGGCTCAAAGCAAAACCGAAATTTGTCCACCCGGCATCGACGAAAGAAGCGTGATAGTTGTAGCCGGATTCGGTTTTTGTAATGGCGAGGTGACAGACTGGTTCAGAGCAAATTCCATGGAAGCAGAGTTTTCCTGATGGGCAGTTGTGATGGGTAGCGCAGGATTGGTGGCAGTAGCTGTTCGATGTCATTGGTGATTCGTTGACGCAAAGGAAGTTTGTTTCGCAGTCGCGACTCGTGGTTCTGGAAGAGCACAGTTCTCCATCCTGCGCACGGCGAACGCATGCTTGTGGCTCGCAGGGGTATGGGAAGCATTCAGCACATACATAGCCCCAGGAGTGGCAAACGTCTTTATTGTCTGGACACGGCAGCTCAATAACAGGCTGATCTGCCAAGTAATGAAACTTGGCGGTCTTCATAACCGTATCGCTATTGCTCTGAATTTCGAAAAACAGCTCGACTTGCGAACCGGGTTCAATATAGAGATTACTAGTGAAGTGACCGTAATCCTCGTGATGCATACGTGTTAGCACCCCTTTGTAGCGTATGTCGATCCAGTTGACCGGTACGAGCGGCACGATTTGTTGCCACCACTTGTTGCTATGTTGATGTACGATTAAGTGATGCTGGGAGCTGAGGTGATAGTTAAAATCGGCCTCAGAATCAGTTGGCTGCTGGAGAAGGTAGGGAAACCAGCCGGATACCCAAGGGGTCGTGCCATTGCTGATAATGAGCCGCACATCGGAGCCGCGACTAATGTAGCGATTGCTAACAAAGTCGCCCCACCAGTTGCCCTCTAGCAGCCACTGACTATCGCCATTGTCAATGGCCACTATGCTGGTGCCGGATGGGACTCGAACTTGTTGCCACCATTGGTTGCTGGATTGATGGATGCGTACCTTGTTGTTGGTCGTTTCTAGAGCGCTGGTGGAAGCAAGTATTGTTTCGGGCTTATTGTCCGAGTCACTTGCTGCGCAAGATAAGGTGAATAAATAGGCAATGCTCAATGCTGCTAAGGGGCTGGTGCTTGAACCATTCATTAGAGAGTTCATTGTTGTTCCTCGAGGAATTCATCTAATTAAATTTATTTAAATACTGTTTCGGCTCTAGTTAGAGCAGCCAAATTTATCATGCTTGCATGTCGGACATAGATGTATTGCTTTGAGGGTATTGATTTGTCGATTTTCTGTCAACAATAAAGCAATGGTGTCGATTGTTGCGAGCAACGATGCAAATTTGGCGCAAGGTTTAGTTTTCTGAAGTAAGAAAAAAGTGTACAGCAACTGTTCAAATGTTAACAGAATACTTTAGCCCAGAAATTAAGTCTGAATAACTTGGCTTTGTAAGGAAAAGGCTAACATCTAACAATTAGAGATCTTGAACTGGCAGGTGATTTCCAAGAAATACACAAATACGTTACTAGCGCATAAATCCATCCTAGAAATATGTCAATTGTCCAGTGGTGATCTAAATAGATGGCGGCCGCTGCCATCCACACTACATACCCCATGCAAAAGGCTCTGCGCCACGAATTATTGCGACTCCATCCTTCTAACAGAATTAATAGCGGATAAGCTGCATGAAGTGAGGGAATGGCTCCAAAAACCTCGGCCGCTTTTCCGTAAAAATCTTGAAAATAGGGAACACCCATCCAGGAGTCGACTCGCGCTAAAGCCCATCCTTCGAATCCAGAAGACTCCAGACGAATTGCGCAGCCGTACTGATGAAAATACCAAGGAGGTGCTGCAGGAAATAGATGGTAAGTTATAATTCCTAATAAGTTCAAGACGAAAAAAGACCAAGAATAGATTTTACAAGAATGTTCGTGTTTGAAAAAAAGAAATACTGCATAGGCAAAAGAAACCCAAATAAATAGTCCGTAAGGAATTGCGAATAAAAAATCTGTTAGAAGGTGGTGATGTTCTAAAAAGAAATCTTGAAGTGTCCAATGTTTGTTTTGAAAGCGAAAGCCAAACAAATATGATTCCCAGTGATTTAGATCGCAGTTGAGAACCCGATCAGAGGTGATGCCCCATTTGCTAACAAATCTGCCCAAGTCGTACAAAATAAAAATTACGAAAAATCCGAATGTTGCCAAAAAAAATTGTCTAGTCTTGGGGTGCGCAATTGTTAGAAACAGAACTGTCAAAGTTACCAAAACATGATCCCATCGCCAAAGACCAAGTGATGCCATGAGAACGAAGTGCAGAGGAAACAAAGCAACCCCTGCCAATAAAAAATTTGTGCCAAGTTTGCGTATCAGTTCGTTGAATACGCTCACCCAAGCTCCTTATTCTTGGCAGTTGGATGGCCGGAGAATACCAAAAACCTATGTAGTGGAAAGCTAATTATTAACCAGATACAAATTTTTGCTGGGAACCAAGCTAGCCTTGGTCTCAATCCCAGGTGGTCTACTAGAAATAGTAAACAGGTTCGCAAGCCTAAATAGGTAATTCCCACTGAAAACGCATACTGCACTGCTTGCGCAAGTAGTGTCTTGTCTGAATAAGGAAAAGCCCAATGTCGATTCAAAAAGAAATTAGTCAGTGCTCCCGAAAAAGCGCCCAGTCCTGCCGCCCATCCGTACATTCCTGTAACCATTCCTATGCAAAGTATTGCTTGATATACCAATCCGTCTACCAAAGTTGCTATTAACGAGGAAATTGAGGACTTAACCAAGGTAGACGAGCGAAAGCGATTTTGGAAACTATTCAGGAAAGTCCTGCTATAGGGTGATTGCTTGCGTTTTGATAATGTCGAATTCTGGATTCAAATTGATCGCATTCCAAGAATGACTGGCAGTCAAGATAATGAGGTTGGCAATGGGAGCAAATGTCAACCTGAGACAGTTCTTGCAGTAAATGTTGCTTTCGAAATTTTTTCATTAAATTCCCGTTCCATATTTCGTCCAAACTTTGGTTGTCTAGATTTCCCAGAAGATTATGGTGTTCTACCACATTGGCACAAGGAACCACCGAGCCATCCCAAAGAACCGTTAGTTCTGTCCAAGGCATTTTGCAAGGCAAAGGAAAGCCTTCATTTCGTGAATGAGAGCCTATCGGCACCTGACCTCCCCAGTCACGTGCTTTTTTTAAAACCGCAAATCCATTCCATTTTTTCCTAAACTGCTCTAGTTCCTCTGGTGTTTGATTGATTACAATTAGCTGGACAATAATATGGGTAGGCGCGGATATTTTTTCTTTTAAGTCAAATAGACGATCAATGTTTTGGATTGTTTTTCTGTAGTCGGCATTAATGCGAATTTGCTGGTAAGTTTCGGCAAGGGCTGCGTCTAAAGAAATAACCAAAAAATCAAGTCCATTTTCTAGAATCGCACGAGCTTTGGATTCGTTAAGTATGGTAGCATTGGTAGAAAGTCCCATACGTATGCCGTGCAGCTTTCCATAAGCAATTAATTCACCCACTTGAGGATGAAATAAGGACTCTCCCAAATGGTGGAGATAGGCAAACTCCAGCTCCGGTGTCGATTCTCGAATAATCTTGCGAAATAGCTGTGCGCTCATGTTGCCTTGTGGCCGTTTCATGGAGGAATGGGGACAAATAGGGCATGCTAGATTGCAGTAATTGGTTAATTCAATTTTTAAATGTACTGGCCGGGCATGTACTTGCTTTTCTCTAGCTTGATAAGCGGATGATATTTTTTGCCGATTATTTCTACGCAAGCAAGCCAAACTTGAAGTGGAAAACGATATTGGTCCATGCATTAGCGAAGTGCACGACGGCGTAGATACCATTGTTTGCTTGTCCTTGGTGTTGAATAAAAGAACCTATCTTTTGGAGAATAAACCTAATATTTGGCTTCTCGGAGGGCAAGTTCCAAAAGGTTCAGAAATTCGTCGGCCTGTTCATGTGAGAAAGAAAGAGGGGGGTTTATGCGCACTCTTGGGACATAGGTTATAGAGATTACACCTCGGCGAAGCAAAGCTTGGAAAAACCGTCGACATTTTTCTTTTGACCAGAGAAGACCAGTTCCGTCTAAAAAATCCCATCCGATAAAAAGGCCTTTGCCTCGAATATTTCCCATAAATGGATATTGCAAAGAAAGCTGATTTAATCCCTCTAAAAGATATTTACCCACTTGCTGGGAATTGTCGACCAACTTTTCTTGCTCTAAAATTTCTAAAGAAGCGCATATAGCGGCGCAGGCCAAAGGGTTTCCTCCATAACTAGAGCTGGAAAAACTAGGCTGGCTCCATGGTTTCGACTGAGAAATAGTTTCACTAGTCAATAGTCCACTGACCGGGAAACCTCCTCCTAGTCCTTTACCCAAGGTAACGATATCAGGAACTAGTCCACTATGTTGGAATCCGAACATTTTTCCGGTGCGACCAAATCCACAAATCATTTCATCAACAATTAAAAGAGCGCCTTGCTCGTGTGCAAGCTTTTGTATTTCTAAAAGAAATTCTGGAGGTGGAATAATATTTCCGGCAGTGCCTTGCATGGGTTCCACCAATATGGCCGCCAATCTACCGGTGGTTTCTTTTTTTAGTTTTTCTCGTGCGAATTCTACACAGAGAAGGGAACAACTCGAAGGAAATGCTCCAAAGGGGCAGAAATGGCAGTCGGCATATGGTGACGAATACGCTCCGGGGACCAGTGGACCAAGCCCATGTTTGAAGTCATTTCCTAACTGGGCTAGAGCTCCTGAAGTTTTACCATGGAATCCGCCCCAAAAAGAAAGCACTTCGAAATGACCTGTGTAGCAACGTGCTAGGCGGATAGCGCTTTCCACGGCCTCGCTCCCTCCAGAATAGAGCTGCAAACGCTGTAATGGATGGGGGGTCAGGGAAATGACTAACTCTAGAGCGCGGATTCTCGATCTGGTGGTAAACGAGCTGCAATGTAGGTTTTCTAATTGTGCTTGCAAGGTGCGAATGTATTTCGCATTTCCGTACCCCAGAGAGGCAACACCAATACTAGCAGCGGTATCCAGAAATCGATTACCATCTGCGTCGAATAGTTCACATCCTCGGGCGTGATCAATGGCTATTCCCGAATAGGTAGCAATGGATTGAATTCCCGGAGCCAGGCAATGCGCTTCCCGTTGACAAAGAGCTTGGGATTGGAGGCCGGGTAGACTTCCTTGCACTCGTGAAGGTAAGATAGGTTGGGGTATCATAAGCGCATTCCATGCCTATAAGTGTGCGGTATTATATCTAGGTGCATAGTGGCATAGTGGGGCTGAAACTCCATAAAAGCTATTCCCCCTAATGTGCTTTCAATGGGAAGAAGGCAGATGCTGGAGTAATGTTATCGTCCAGTTGAAAGTTGGTTTGTTTTAAAATTATAATCGCTAGATTGTGGTTGTTGACTACATGGAGACTATGATGAATGAAAAATGCGAACGTGAAGATAAAATAGGTTGGGTATCATAATTTATGTTTCAGGCGTTAAACCCAAATTATTATTTGATGTTCATTTTATGGTGAACTTTAAGTTTCCGATATCCATCTATGGCCAGGGATATAGCCGCATAGTTGGATTTTAAACCAACAAAAGCGATTCCCGCCAAGGTAATGGGATGGTGAATGCTTGCCAGTGAAGCCAAAGTACCTATTTCCGGACCAGCAATCAACGCCGCGCCCAAATAAGCTACTCGTTGGTGGCGGCGCATTCCTCGACTAGGCAAATTGATTCCTAGCGATTCGTTCTTGGCGCGCACATAACTCACCATAAATGCCCCTAAAAGAGCAATTAAAGGAATGATCATTTGCCAAATGCTGGCTCGGTAAAACAAAGCTAGTCCTATCAGTAATGCTGAATCAGCATAGCGGTCAATTACAGCATCAAAAAGCTCTCCGGCGCTAGATGCAAACTGTTGCTTTCGTGCCACTAATCCATCTAGTGCGTCAAAAACCGATCCTGACAAGAAAAGAATGCCTGCTGCCGAAAAATGCCCGCAAGCCGCGCAAGGTAGGCTCGTGGCAGTTAATAACAGCGAAAACCAAGTTAATGTGTTGGGATGCAAACCAAATTTAATGCATATGCTCCCCAGTCCTTGGAAACTCCAATAGAAAGCTTCCATTATCCATAGTTCCAAAAAAGTGGCGTTTTCTCGCGCCACTCTTTCCGGCGTTTCTCTTCCCTTCAGCGCGGTCCGCACACCATAGGTGGCTATGACCGCACCAGTGACTCCCGCCAATAAACCGAAAGCCCAGTGTTCGTTCATCGAGGCAATGGTAGATTATTGCCATAATAATCCATTCCTAGGTGATTGATTGGTTCCTCCCCACCAATTACTCGCAAAGTATTTTTTAGTTTAGAAAGCTGAATAAATAAATCATTTTCCGCATGAATAGATTGGGCCGCCATGGGGCACTTAAAATAAAACGATAACCATTCTTGTATGCCTTTCCATTCAAGACGTGCCGCCAAGTCGAGAAAGAGCGCAATATCCAGCACTAAAGGCGCTGCCAGGATCGAATCCTTGCACAAAAAATTAACTTTCAATTGCATTGGATATCCCATCCATCCAAAAATATCGATATTGTCCCAGCCTTCTTTGTCGTCCCCACGAGGAGGATAATAGTGAATGGATACTTTATGCGAATATTTAGAATATAGCGAAGGATAAATTTCAGGCTGAAGAATACTATCTAATACCCCCGTTTTGGTAATTTCTTTCGAACGAAAAGCCTGGGGCTCGTCCAATACTTCCCCGTCGCGATTGCCTAAAATATTGGTGCTGAACCAACCATCCAGTCCTAACATTCGTGCTTTCAAAGCGGGTGCGAGAACCGTTTTCATCATAGTCTGTCCGCTTTTAAGGTCTTTGCCGGCAATGGGCACCCCTCTTTCTCGTGCAAGTTGTTGCAAAGCCGGCATGTCCACACAAATATTGGGAGTTCCGTTAGCAAAAGGCACATTCTCCACAATAGAAGAATAGGCATACAACATGGTAGGAGAAAGGGAAGGGTGATTGTCATCCAATGCCTTTTCCAATTCTTCGCACGTTGTTAACCGAAGAGGGTGGTCGGGAAAAGCCTCAGTAGAAGCGGTATAAATCATCACCGCCCGCTTCGCTCCCAGGTTCTTTTTAAAGTCACGAATATCTTGTCGTATTGATTCAATGCGTTCGCGGGCGTGCTTTTCTTTTTTGAAATAATTGGCGTTAATTTTGGGCACTCGTTTAGGGTCATGTACTCCTGGTTTGGGGCAGATATCCTGGAGAAAGTCTTTAATGATGTTTTGGTGTGATTCAGTAAGAACTCGAGAGCGTTGGACTACTTGATCGCAGTTTTCATCTATAATATCCCAAGTGCCAAAAACCAAATCCTGCAAAGAAGCCAATGGTACCAAGTCGCTAATTTTTACATAGCGATTTTCGGTACGCTTACCCAGGCGAGCGGTTCCTAATTGGGAGAGAGAACCTATGGGTTGACATTGGTCACGGCGAGCCATTTCTACTCCCGCAATAAAAGTGCTGGCTACCGCGCCTAGCCCAGGCATAAGTATTGCTAGGCGTCCTTCCGGTTTGTTTTTATGCATGGTTTCCCTCCAAAATTCGTCTAAAAACTATCAATATAAGAATCATTCCTGATTCACATGGCTTATGGTTTTTCATGCAGTACCAGGTTGGCAAGGAAGACTAGAGACATCTATTGAGTGGCTGTGGTTTTTTGTGGAATAGAAAACGCTATAAAGCAGATCGCATAAACCTCGAACTCTAAATTTGCTTGACAAGCGGGCAAATCTCTCCGGCCCATTTTTTAAATTTCTAAAAGGGGGAGTTTATTGCCATAGAGGAAATCGAAGATCTCCAGTTGAAACATGTGCTAGCTAAGAGGCAGCCATGAAAATTGATCGCCTGCTTGCCATCACAATGCAATTTCTTAGCCGGAGAACAGTGACGGCTAGCCAGTTGGCCGAAAAATTCGAGGTGACAGTTAGAACCATTTATCGCGACATCGAGACCTTAAAAAATGCCGGAATACCTATTGTTGCCTCTCAGGGTATTGGTGGTGGTTACGGTATTCATGGCTCGTTCAGTATTGATCGTCAGATGCTTACAGTTGATGACATGCTTTCCATTCTTATTTCACTTAAAAGTTTAGAGGCAACCTTTGCTAACAATGCTTCCGGCAGCAGCGATCTTTTCGATAAAATCAATGCTCTGGTTCCCCAGCGGGAGCGTTCCCGAATGGATGCTCTAATCACGCGCACTCGTATTGATTTGCACCCTTGGGGTTGTAATAAGGCTACTCGCAAGAACCTTGCCGCAATTCAGCGCGCTCTTGCCAACAACTACCTGGTGAGTCTTACCTATCGCGCCGCCAATGGCGCGGCAAGTCGTCGAACCATTGAACCCGCCCAACTGATTTACAAAACGCATGCCTGGTATGCTTATGGCTATTGCTACGCACGTCAGGAATTCCGGCTTTTTCGGCTTTCTCGCATAAGCGATTGCAGTGTTGAATTACAACATTTCGTTCCCCGACCGGTGCCGCCAGTTGACGATCTTTTGCGGCTCGACACTCGCCCTCGCGTCCAAGTAACCCTTCGCTTTGCCCTCCAGAAACGTGCGCAGGTTGAGGAATATTTTTCGCCCGAAGCTCTCACTGTGAATATAGACGGCTCGGTAAACGCGGTATTGGAAATGCCGGAAGACGACTGGCTATACGGTATGATTCTTAGCTACGGTGAAACAGTGGAGGTGCTTTCCCCGGCCTACATGCGCACTATCATTCGGGAGAAAGCAAAAAAAATATTTTCAACCTATCAAACCTGACAGACCGTTGTCATTTGAGGATGCTATCAACAAACTGACTGGTCGTTGAGCCGACTAGTTGTTCTTCAATAGACTTGGAACATCACTTTTAACTAACTAACCAGGAGTAGATATGACTACCGAGATGAAAGGTCCATTTTGCCAAAGTTGCGCCATGCCGTTGACCAAACCAGAAGATTTCGGGACCGAATCCTATGGTATACGCAATAATGACTACTGCGTTTACTGCTACAAGGACAGCGCCTTTACTATGCCGAACATCACCATGGAGCAAATGCGCGATTTCTGTATCGACAAAATGGATGAAATGAAGGTCATGCCTCGCGAACAGGCATCGGCACTGATGCACGAGGTAATGCCAAAGTTGAAGCGCTGGGCAAAATAACGGTGAATTCTATTCTACAAGCTGCCACCCTCTAGCGCATAAGTTTGCTGGGTGGCAGTAGGAGTGCGCCCTCAATAATCTGTTTGGAATGACGTAGTGCTTTCCAGTGTTTGCTTTCTAGCCGGGTTTCGATAACAAGTCGGCCACAATGTACAAGAGATGAAATAAGAGAATGACTCAGCGGGATAAACTTGATTGCCTACTCCATGGCATGATAAGCGACCAGACCTTGAAGTGAACGAAGACGCTTTTTCTGGTTGGTTTACACGAAACCCGAAGTGAAGGAGTGAAAACGTGACTCGCCTCTTCGCGATGCTGCTTTTTCTAACGCCAAGTGCAATCTGGGCCCAGGCCAAGCCGGAAGGCGACTCTTCCGCGGCCACTTCCAATGCTGAGTCGTCTTCGTCAGCAACTAGTTCCGCCGAATCAGCTTTTGATTCGCGAGTAGAGAGAGAGCAGCTACGGCGCCAGATCATGGATGATGTGCGCAAATCACTGGATAAACAAAAGGAAGAAATTCGCTACGAGCTAAGGGCTCAGGCGGCAGCTCAGGCTGCCAGTCGCGAACTGGAGGAAGAATTTGTTGAGGACAGAAAAAAGTTAGAACTTTTTGAGCTTCAAGGATACTTTCGGGTGCGGCCAGAACTTTTTTACAATCTAGATTTGCGTCGTGGCGCCGACCCTAAGGGATACTCACTTTTCTTTCGCCCCCAGGGGGACCGCAAAACCCTAGCGGACGTAAATATGCGCTGGCGTTTAGAGCCAACCCTGAATGTAAGTGAAAACGTAAGGATTCATGCCCAACTCGATATTCTTGATAACCTAATATTTGGTTCTACTCCTGACGGGGGATTTGGAATCTCCCAACGCACCCCTTTGGTGGTTCTCTCGAAAGGACAAATTGCGCCAACTGCTGACCGCAACTGGGTGAATGATTCACTAATGGTACGTCGCGTGTATGGTGACGTAAGTACCTTTTTTGGAAAATTCTTGTTTGGGCGAATGGGAAGCCAATGGGGATTAGGAATGCTGGTAAACGCTGGAAATGGTATAGATGACGACTATGGTGATTCGGTTGACCGGCTAGCATTTGTAGCCAAGGTTTCCGATTACTATGTCACTCCTATGTTGACCTTTACTGCTATTGGTCCTACCAGTATTGAACCCACCGACCCACAAGGGCAACCATTTGATTTGGACCAATTAGATGACGCAATTGATTATGGAATTAGTATTGCAAAACAAGATACTGATCGCGATATTCGGCGAAAACTAGAAACTAGTCCCTCCGTGATAAACTACGGTTTATATTTTACGTATCGTAGTCAGAATAATGATAATCCCCAGTATTACCAAAGCGATAACCCTTACATTGTGGAAAGAAGCGAACTGGAAACCGTAACGCGCAATGCCAGTCTCTCTATTCCCGATATATGGGTGAAATATCAGACCAAGAAAATGCGCTTAGAGCTGGAGGCTGCGGCTATTCTAGGGAGCATGGTATTGCAGACCCCTGGAGATGATCAAAAAGTCGATATCTACCAGTTCGGAGCGGTTGCTCAGGGGGAATATAATGTACTTAATGACCTGAAGCTAAACCTAGAGCTGGGCTTTGCTTCGGGAGATCGTGCTGCTGGCATGGGTAATCTTCCTGGTAGAAATGGAGCTACGGTGCCTGGTAGTATTGATGGCCCACAATATTGCCTGACTGCAGAGTGCCGGAAGCTGGATAAGAGCATTCGTAATTTCCGCTTTAATCGGGCTTATCAGGTGGACCTAATTCTGTGGAAAGAGATTTTTGACGGGGTTACGGATGCTATTTACATTAGGCCGGGAATAAAATATGAAATTTCCCCCGGTTTTGGTTTGTGGGCGAATTTAATTTATTCACGCGCGATATACGGGGAATCAACTCCTTCTTCTTTTCTTGATAACGAAGTACTTAAAGGGGACCCTAATTTAGGGGTTGAACTCGATGGCGGTTTGCGTTTCGACTCTGGCGATGGATTTACAGCAGAAATTTCCTACGGAGTTCTTTTTCCGCTTGCTGGTCTAGACAATAATATTGATATCGCATCTGCAAAAACTGCTCATACGGTGCAGGGTTTACTGGGCATTCGGTTTTGAGTTTTATGAAGACAATATTGGCAATTAGTTTCGCGGGATTGATTTGGGGATGCGGTGTTCGTGGTCGTCCCCGCCCGCCACAGTTTGAGCACGCCACTCCGGTTGCTCCGACCACCTCCAACTCTCCTTCATCTCCAACTGTAGATGACCCGCCGGTTGCAAAAACTGGCGAGGAATGCCCTTCTTGCACTGGTGCCTCTAATGAGTAAATTGGAATATCATCACTTTTATTATCATCAAGGTATTCTTCATACCGAAGGAGTTTCGTTAGAAAGGATTGTTAAAGAAGTGGGAACTCCCACCTATGTTTATTCTAGCGAAGCATTGCAACATCACTTGCAGGTAGTGAAGCAGGGATTTGGCGCTTGCCCCCATTTGATTTGTTATTCAGTAAAAGCTAATTCCACATTGGCAGTATTAGATTTACTGGCGCGACAGGGAAGTGGATTTGACATTGTATCCGGAGGAGAGCTTTTCCGAGTTTTGCAAACTAAGGCCGACCCGGGAAAGATTGTGTTTTCAGGGGTTGGAAAAACTGAGGAAGAGCTTTCCTATGCACTGGAATCCAAAATATTAATGTTCAACGTAGAAAATGAGCAGGAGTTAGAGGTTCTGGCAAAAGTAGCGCGGCGTCGCCGAACTACTGCTGCAATTTCTTTGCGAGTTAATCCAGGTATCGATCCCCGTACCCATCCGCATATTGCTACCGGACTAAAAAAGAGCAAGTTTGGAATACCAATTGAAAATGCCGCTCGCTTGTATCGCAAATATCGCGCCACCAAAGGGCTGCGTTTTGTAGGAGTGGATATGCATATTGGCTCGCAGTTAACTGACTTGGAGCCGGTTCGCCAATCGGTTAGGGCCGCGGCTAGCCTATATGCAAGTCTTCGGGCGGAAGGTTTTCCATTACGCTATTTAGATGTGGGCGGTGGACTAGGTATTTTTTATTCTAACGAGAACCCCCCTTCACCTCAAGAATGGGCTGCGGCAATTATGGATGCGGTTGGAGATATATCTGCTCATTTAATTGTAGAGCCTGGCCGAGTATTAGTGGGAAATGCGGGGGTATTATTGGCTAAAGTTCTATATTCCAAGAAGAATGAAATGCGTAATTTTTTAGTGGTTGATGCCGCCATGAATGATTTAATTCGGCCAGCTTTGTACGAATCTTGTCATCAGGTTTTACCTCTACGTCGTCGGGCAGGGCGTAAAAACTCGGTAGATGTGGTTGGTCCAATTTGCGAATCCACAGATGTATTGGCGCGCGAACAAAAGCTTCCCACCATGGCAACTGGTGAGGCCATGGCCTTTATGAGCGCTGGCGCCTACGGAATGTGCATGTCCTCAAATTTCAATTCCCGTCCCCGCGCGGCCGAGGTAATGGTGCAAGGTAATAATTTTGCGGTAATACGCCAGCGGGAGACTTATGCTGATTTGGTAAGAGGCGAAAAGCGGTTTGTTGCTTCCAAACGCGGGGGTTCGTTGTAGTGACAAGGTTTGGACTTTCGAGCGCCAAACAGCGATTAAAGCATCGATTAGAATAGAAGATTTGGAGATAGAACCGCATATTCTACCCAGCTCTCCTTTGATTATTGCGTCGGTTCTTATTATTCCGGCATCACTTTTGGCCCAATCGGTCGATAAGCAGGCTGAGGGCAAAGCTCAGCGTCTGCTTGGGACATTTTCTCTTGCTCGCTCACTGTCATTGGTGTTTGTCAGGGGGGCTCTCTGCCGCGAATAGAATTTCGCGGTTATTAATGGCCTGGGTGATACGATTAAAAAGAAATTCTGGAGTAGCGCCAAACTGCTGAGCGAATTCTGGAGTAAAGTTCTGCTTAACCTGGTCGTCGACTTGGTCCAAGGTATAGGTACGCTTGTGGTCGCCCACGCCAAGAATTACCGTTTGTTCTTTCAGGTAAACTCGAATTGCGTCGGTAGTAATTCCGTTGGCATCACGAGCGCCTATGAAGTACTTCCCTGAGTTTCTGGGAATACCGGATATACCAGTGATAGTAAGCGCTTTGTCCGGATTCATCCACTCCAAAGATAAGTAAAAGATACCCTCTTGAACGCTATTTTGCTGCATCTGTTTTGAAATCAAATTACCGTCTCCATTGATGGAAAAGGTCCAGTCGTTCTTGCCCAATTTTATACTGGTGGTCTCGCCAGGCGTTAAAACCACGGCTTTAGGAAAATTGTTGCCAGGGTCCAGGAGTACGTAGCCAGTTTTGGAAGTAGCTGGGTCCTTGAATTTTACCACGGCAGCCGCATGCGCATAGGTCAGCATGGGCGGGGGTTCGTGCAAGTTGGAGGGAACGATGTATGCGGGGATTCCATGCTTTCGTAGACTGGCGACCATGTGCATGGATTGGCCAGCGCAATGCGCTCCACCGTACTTTGCGATAGCTGCCATAGAGTCGGGTGTTCGGATTCTGATAGCCTGTTGCGGGGATATTTCGGGATGTTTAGCCATAAAGTCCAGGAACTGATTGGCAAAGGCTAGGTTGTCATGGGTCTGTGTAGCCAATTGCCTGGTCAACAAGTCTTGTGAAATTGGAACAATTTCGCTGGGCGACATCAATACAGCTTCACCGGCTGGGCGGGTAATTGGTGCTTCAGAAACGGGTTTGGTCAAATCAATCGCGTGCGCGGTAGTTGCAAGGAAAGATTGATTCCACAAACCGCTGACGTTTGAAGTCCCAGGGCGCGATGCCTTCTCCAGCGATGGATTAAGTGTCTGGAAGAACGAGTCATGTTCAGTGCTAGTTTCAGGATCGAAGGTGCTTAACTCACTAAGCGGCTGGGCTAATTCAGCCGTTTTCTTTCTCTGAATAGAAGGGAGTCTGTTAGCTTTGTTGCTCACAGGATGAGTAGTTCCTGGAGAGGAATCACAAGGTAATCTTATAGGATTAGTTTCCATTTTCGCCCCTTAGACTTAGTCAAATGTGGAAAAGATAGTTGCGATACATGTTCTTGTTTACGCGCACAAGCATTGATTCAGTTTGTTGCCAGGGCTGCTGTGGTGTGACACAAGAGAAACGACAGGGGCCTCTCAGCTCCTAAGTATTTTCGACGCAGGATTGTTAGGTAAAAGGCAAAGCGGTTTGTTGCTTTCCAAAGCGGGCGCAAACTGGTTTAAAATCCGTACGATGTATGAGTCTAAGTGCACGAGAAATTGAGCTGCTAGTTCAAGAGCTACAGCCCCTCCAGGGAGCTTTCGTTCAGAAAATTCGGGTTAGTGAGCCCCGAACAGTGTTGTTGGAGCTGCGTAAACCAGGGGTGAGTCATACGCTGTTGATTTCAGCAGAAACTGGGCGCAGTCGTCTCCATCTCTGTCGGAATCGTCTGGTTTCTCCCGAGGCTCCCTTTGCTTTTCAAGGATTGCTGCGGGCTCAGCTTGGTGGCGCTTGCCTTACTGCTCTTGCCGGAACTCCCAATGATCGAGTGGTTACTTTGCGTTTTCGGGCAAAAACCGCGCAGAGAGTACTAGTTGCCGAGCTTTTAGGTCGGCATGGCAATCTTTTCCTACTGAACGAACAAGGGGTTATTCGCTACTCAGCGGTGCCTAACCTTTCCGAGCGCCGAGACAATAAACCAGGTAACCCCTATGTCCACCTGCTTCCGCGAACACTGATGCCAGAAAATGGTTGCTCGCGATTCATGCCTAGAGAAGGGGCTTTTGGGTTGTCTTGGGCAGTGGAGCTTGCCTATCAAGAAATTGCCCGTACCTCGGCGGTAGAGGAAAGAAGACGAGTTCTTTTTCAGCGACTACGGTCGCAGAAGAAACGTTTAGAAAGAACTTTAGGAAAAGTCGAAGCTGACCTTGCGCGAGCTAATCAAGCCGAAGAAAATTTGCGAATAGGCGAATTGATTAAGTCCAATTTGGGACGGATAAAACGAGGGTCTACTGAGGTCCAAGTTTTAGAATATAGCGAGCAAGGTCCCAAGCAAGTTCGTGTTTCGTTAGATCCGGCAAAGACCCCACAAGAAAACCTTGAGTATAGGTTTCGCCAATACCGAAGACTATTGTCCGGACAGGCGCATGCTCGCCAACGGCTTGCCATTCTTCAAGATGAGTTAGAGGACATAGTAAGGCAAATCGACCAGCTCGCCGCAACTGATGATGAAAAGTTGCTTACTCAGCCGGTTGTCTTCCCAAAAAAACCTAGCGGGCGGGGTGGGAAGTTGGCGGTTTCCAAAGATTTTCGCCAGTTCGTAAGCCAATCTGGCCGGCGCATACGAGTAGGAAAAGGTGCTCAAGGGAATGACCGTTTGACCTTTCGTTATTCTCGGGGAAACGATATTTGGTTACATGCTCGGGGAGTACCTGGTGCGCACGTGGTTTTATCGGTGGAGAAAGAGGCGCCTTCGCCAGAGGAGCTGCTAGATGCTGCTCAATTGGCAGCCCATTTTTCTAGTGCTCGCGGAGAATCGGCAGAAATTGCCTGGACGCGGGTCAAATACGTGCGAAAACAAAAGGGTTCTCCTGGGGCAGTTCTGTATTCGCAGGACAAAACCTTGCGAATTCGACCAGAACCAGAACGTTTAACACGCCTTCTGGAGGCAGAAATCGAATGACTGATTTTACACAAAATGGAGAACCGCTGCTGAGTTGCGCAAAAAGTCAAGACAAGTGGCGCTTGTTGAACCTATTGGAATGGACGGTGGGAGTTCACCTAGCGATGGGCACGGTATGGCTAGCAGATCTTGTTTTTATGCAAACCAAAGGTGTCCAGTCGTCATTAATGGCGGTTGTTGCCGGTGGAGTAGTGTTTACAAGCTTGGGAATTGGCCTTTTTGCTAGTAGGTACATGGCTTCCATTTGGAAAATTAGACCAAGCGAAAATTCGTCGTCTGGGGAAGCATTGCTTACCGAAAGGCAAGAAAAGCTGGTTTCTTACTATCCGTGGCTCGTATCCACGCTATCAGCAATCGGTTGGGCAGCAATTTCCCTAGGCGCTTATCGGCTGTGCAAGACCGGCGCAGGAGGAGCAGATTGTGCCAGGGTTTGCGTTTTTGCCTCCTTAGGAATGCTGATAGCCGGGGTAGTGGCGCAATACTATTTGGCCAATTGGCTACTGTTTCCTATAAGGCGATCGGTGCAGGAACCAGCCTGGGGAAAGCATCTTCTAGTAATGGTACTTTCGGTGCTAGCGGTGGTTTTTACAGCACTGCTTATTACTAACATTGCCGGACTAAGGACTGGCATAACTCATTTTGTGCTTATGGCTATGACCATGCTGTTGGTGGCTTGGCTAGCGTCTCAAACGGTTTCTACTCCCTGGGAGCAGCTATCCAAAGAGATTCAATCGCTCTGCTCAGGTGATTTTTCGCGCGAGCTGCAGATTTCTCCTCATAGCAAGGCGGGTATTTGTGTCTCGCTACAGTCTATGACTGCGGCAATGCGGAAATTGTTACAAGGTTTTTCGCAGTCATCAAAGGAGTTAAGCGAGCGGATTGATGGAATGAGCCAGATTGGAGAATGCTTAGACCGCTCTATGCGATCTCGTAAACATCAAGCATCGGAGGCTCTGTGGGAAGTAAAGAGAGAAAAGCAGGCCACCCAAGAAGTAACCAGGGTTATTGGAGAAATGTCTTCGCAGATAGACCAAGCTAGTGCTGGACAAGCAAAAGTAGAATCAGTCCTCGAAGAAGGTCGAAAAAGAGAATTAGACCTGGAAAACACCATAGTTGCTTCGCGGCGGGAATTGCAAGCTTTGGTGCAGGCGGTGGGAGTGAGTCATACCAAAATTTCCACCTTGGCCGATGCTGCACGCCATGCGCGGGCTAACTTGGTAGAGTCGGGCAAAACGTTGCAATCGCTAGACGAATCAGCTCGGGAAAGCATTCAGGTAGCTCAACGTCTTTTTCAAGAAACTTGTTCAGGGGAGAGAGCGGTAGAAAAATGCATTGATGGGGTAGAAGCGCTGCGTAGACTAATTAATCAGGCAAAAGCGCGGACCGAAAGCTTGCAGGAGCGTAGCTCTCAAATAAGCTCGGTGGTCGATTTTGTAAATGACGTTGCTTCCCGGACGAATTTGCTATCGCTGAATGCTTCGATCATTGCTGCACAAGCAGGAGAGCACGGAAAATCATTCGGTGTAGTCTCCGATTTAATTCGCGAGCTAGCAGTCCAGGTAGGAAAATCGGCTTTAAGCATTTCCGGCATGGTTGCAGAAGTTAGGACCGATATTGAGGGCGCCAGTATTCTTATTCGGCAAAGTCATGATTTGGTGAGTGAGGAGCTAGAAAACGCCAAAGATTGTGGGGAATCATTACGTAGAATAGCTGGAGAAGTTGCTTATTGTCGTGAGATTGCATCCCTGGCCCATCCGGTAATCTTGGCGTATTGCGAGAACGCTCGCCAGACCGAGCAGTTTGCCAATCATGCGGTAGATGTTGCGGAAAGCTTTGTGGGTGCCGAGCTTTTTGCCAGGGGTAGCCGGGCCATCGATTCCTTGGCGCAAACTTTAATGCCTTTGTTGCAGACTTTTGGTCGGTCTTACGAAGAACAAGTTTTTGCTAGCCGAGCTCAAATGGTCTGCCTGGAAGAGATTCATCGCGTCATGACCTTGTTGGGGCAAATGGTGTCGCAAAAGGAACGAGGAGCAGCTCAAGTTCTGGAAAGGTTGAGCCAATTCCATGATCTCTGTGAAGAGGATGGCCGACAAGCCCAGCGTCTCTCCCAAGATATTTACTGGGTGGCTCGCAATCTGCAGTTTTTAGGTGAGAATCTTTCGCGATACTATCGCTCTAACCAGGAGCCTCCTATTCACTTACTTAAAGGAGCATGATCAGATTTAAGTCAAAGGGGGGCGTTTGCGATGGAAAAGCGAAGCTGGATATTCATGGCCTTAAGCGGAGTAGCAGCAGTAGTCGCTGGGCTGTTCTTTGTGTTTTTCCCGGTAGGGACGTTGTCCGTACTGGTAGCTATTTTTGGGGCGTTTGCGCTTATTGCGGGTCTATTTGCATTGGTTGGTGGACTGCGATCCCAGCATAATAAAGAGAAGTGGGTTCTTCTGGTAGAAGGTGGGTTGGGTATTCTGGCTGGTCTCATAATTCTAATCTGGCCAGGAATCAGCACTATCTTCCTATTAAGAATAATCGGAGCCTGGGCGATACTAGTAGGAATTGTCGGCCTTATTAATGCCTTCCAGGCGCGTAAAAGAGAAAGCGTCGCTTTTATTTCCTTGGCGATGGGCGGGTTTACGGTGGTGTTTGGTGGTGCTCTTTTGGTAGCTCCCACTACTAGCGTGACGATCATAAGTTGGTTGGTGGGTCTTTATCTGGTAGGAATCGGGCTAGTACGCCTAGCTTTTGGAGCTTCGCTAAAAGGTATAGAACGACATCAACCAGCTTAATTTTGGGCCGTTTTACTCGATTTTTATTGCAATACAGGATATACCGCCTGCATGGCATCTGTTTCTGTTCAGGTACTTAAATTTGGAGGGGCTTCGGTTGGTAGTGTGGAAGCCTTGCGTTTGGCTCTGGCGCGTATTCGAGAAGCCGCTACTCCTACTACTCGTTTGGTAGTAGTGGTATCGGCAATGAATGGCATTACTGATTTGCTCTTAGAAACATCTCGGGCTGCTCGCTTGGGAATTGCTAAGGAAGTGCGCGAATCAGTAGAAATTTTTCGCCAGCGTCACTCAGAAATCATTTCCCAGGTCATTGCTCGCCGCAGCGTTCGCACGGAATTAGAGTCCGTATTACAGGCATCGGTCCTTGAGCTGGAAGCCATTTGTGAGAGCGTGCGGGTACTGCGAGAGCTAACTCCTCGGACTCTTGATGGAATCGCTTCTCGTGGGGAGCGTCTTTTGGCGCGGATTATTACTGCCTTTTTGGAGACTAGTGGTCTACCTGCTACCTACGTAGATGCCACTGAAATCATCTACACCGAACGAATTCTCGATGACCTTTGGCCCAATTTTTTGCAAAGCTCGCGAGCTGCGCGCAGGCAAATCCTTCCCTTGCTAAAACCTGGGCGACTAGTAGTAGTGCCCGGGTTTATTGGCACTGGTCCGGAAGGTGAGTTAGTTACTTTGGGCCGGGGCGGTTCCGATTTCTCAGCCTCTATTTTGGCCAAATGCCTCGGTGCGCGAAGTGTTACTTTGTACAAAGACGTTGACGGCTTGATGACCGCAAATCCGCAAGCGGTTCCCGACGCCAGAGTCTTACCAGAGCTTCATTACCGAGAGGCTGCCGAGTTGGCCTACTATGGAGCCAAAATTCTTCATCCGCGTACCATGGCTCCTTTAGTCGACGGAAACATTCCGCTCTACTTGCGAAACTCCTTTAACCCTAGTTTCTCAGGAACACGAGTTGCTGGAGACGTGGTGGCTGGCGGTTATCCAGTCAAGGCGCTAACCGCAATCGATGCGCAGGCACTGATTTCGGTGGAAGGCAACGGGATGATGGGGGTTCCCGGAATTGCTGGGCGCACATTTGGTGCTCTCGCTCAGGCAAACTGCCAGGTTTCCATGATCAGCCAAGCTTCAAGCGAAGCTAGCGTTTGCTTTGTCGTTGCGCAAGAACACGCCGACGAGGCAGTGCGAACGCTTAAACAGGCGTTTGCTGGCGAGTTAGCTAATCGGCTCATAGACGCCATTAAAGTAGAACGCCCAGTTTCTTTAATTGCGGTGGTGGGGTTGGGAATGGCCGGGCAGCCGGGTATTGCCGCTCGGGTGGCTAGACCCTTCGCTGAGGAAAACATCAATATTCGCGCAATTGCTCAAGGCTCTTCAGAGCTGAATATTACTTTAGCAGTCAACCAAAAAGACGCTAGCAGGGCTTTAGGTGCATTGCATCGGGAATTTCAGCTTCACAAGCTTCGTCCATTGCCTGACACTAACGGACGCGGCGCGGGAATTGTTTTGTGGGGTTTGGGCCAAATAGGACGAGCGCTGTCACGTCAGCTTTTACAGCAAGAAACCTATTTCCGTCACGATTTAGGATTGCAAGTAAATGTGGTGGCGGTTTGTGATCGCTCGGGAGCGATATCCAACGAAAATGGATTGGAGCGCTCTCGTCTGGAACAACTGATTGACCATAAAGCATCGGGGAAAAGCTTGTGTCAATTTGCGCCCAAGTCCAAGGGAAAGACTTCCTCAAGTGAAGAAGACAGGCTGGCGCATCTGTGGTCTTTGCCGTTGCATAACCCTGTGTTCGTCGATTGTAGCGCATCAGATAACGTGGACTTAATTCGCACTGCCCTCGAACACGGGCTTCATGTGGTTCTGGCCAACAAGAAGCCTTTAGCTGCGCCCCAAGAGCAGTTTGATGCACTTCTGACCACCGCACGATCTTTTGGGTTGCAATTGCGTTATGAAGCGACGGTGGGAGCAGGACTTCCAGTTTTAGATACGCTGAAAAAACTCCATGAAGCGGGCGATCGAGTACATAGTGTACTTGGCGCTCTTTCGGGAACCCTGGGCTACCTGATGGCGCAACTAGAAGAAGGCACGCCTTTTTCAGATGCAGTGCGCATGGCCCACTCTTTGGGATACACCGAGCCCGATCCTAAAGATGACCTCTCCGGCATGGATGTGGGAAGAAAAGCATTAATTTTAGCCCGTACTATTGGGCTAAGGTTAGAACTTGCAGATATTACTATCGAGCCCTTATACCCGGAATCGTTTGCCAAACTTTCGGCAGAGGAGTTTTTGCAACGACTGCCTGAGTTAAATAGTGGGTTTGCCGAGCGAGTACAAGAAGCCCACAAGAAAAAACAAGTGCTCCGCTATATAGCCCAAATTAGTCCTGAATGTGTGCGTGTAGGACTAGAATCAGTGCCGGAAGGGTCACCTATGGGGCGACTTAAAGGGCTGGATAATCAAATTGTGCTCTTCACTGATCGCTACAAACAAAACCCATTGGTGGTTACTGGACCGGGAGCGGGTGCAGAGGTAACTGCTGCTGGTGTATTGAACGATATTTTGGCGGTGGCCGCTTCCGCCCCTTTTTCGCGTCACCGAGCCAATTCGCTTAATTACCCATGCGAGGTAAGCTCTATTTGTGTGGAAGGCCGCTTTGCCTCTGCTGATAAGGTTAAAAAGAAAGTGGAAAACCAAATAGTATCCGGTGGCCCAGTAGCCATAGCAGCTAAACCTTCTTCTTCACGGTCAAAGAAAGGGGTCAACTAGATAGCCTACTCAAGTTGGAAAGACTCCTCTCTAGCCAATCCGCAATTGAGCTTTCCTTCCTCAGTGTTAAGCTTGGTACAGTCACACTTATCAATGAGAGCTTCACAACGATCGTTATCTTCCGAGGAAGGATTGATTTTTTCTTCTCTAGCGGAAACTGCTTCTCTGCAACTTTCCCGAGCGCTATGAGTTTGCTCGCAAGCACAGATTTTTTCCCCCAGTTCCACGCAAGGCTTGGTGCAACCGGTAAGAATCGAACCTAAAGAAAATGCAAAAAGTAGGGCGTATTTCATAATGGAACGCAGATTGAGACATAACGAAAGATAGAGCAAGTAATTTCCCGAAAACCTATTTTAAGGAGGAGCAATTAGTGGAGACAAGGCAGCTCATCGAAGAGGCTTTTGAGGACCGTAGTCGACTCGCCGATTCTAATGTATGTCAAGCAATACATGCGGTGATGGGGAAGTTAGATGCCGGTTTATACAGGGTTGCGGAAAAGCGAGAAGGAAAATGGGAGGTTAATGTCTGGCTAAAGAAGACTATACTCCTTTATTTCGCTATAACTGATCTACAGAGTATGGAAGCTGGTCCGCTCTCTTTTCATGACAAAATTCCCATCAAAAAGAACCTTGCCCAGAGCGGGGTGAGGGTGGTGCCTCCAGGCACAATTCGCTTCGGGGCTTATGTCGAGCAGGGGGCGGTAGTCATGCCCGGCTATGTGAACATTGGCGCCTGGGTTGGTTCTGGGACCATGGTTGATACTTGGGCAACAGTAGGAAGTTGTGCGCAAGTGGGTCGCAATGTGCACCTCTCCGGAGGAGTTGGAATTGGCGGTGTGCTGGAACCCCCCAATGCTTTTCCGGTAATAATCGAGGACAACTGTTTTGTGGGTAGCCGAAGTATTCTCGTAGAGGGAGTGGTAGTAGAAGAGGAATGTATTATTGGCGCTAACGTATGTATTACCGCCAGTACCCCGATCGTAGATGTAACTGGTAGTGAGGAAGTGGTGCATAAAGGACGAGTTCCGGCGAGATCGGTAGTTATTCCGGGAACGCGGAAGAAATCGTTTCCCGCGGGTGAATACGGGGTTCCCTGCGCATTGATAATTGGACGCCGAACTGCGGCGCACGATAAAAATCTGAGTCTTAATCAAGCATTGCGCGACTTTGGGGTCCCGGTGTAATCATGATTAATAGCCAATGTGCTTTTCGTTTAGGAAAGTTGACCCTTGAACTTTGCCAAATCCCCTCGGTTACCGGCAATGAGAAAGCCATTTGCGATTGGCTAGAAGTTTGGTGCCAAAAACAATTTGGTAGCCTAGTTCGGCGAATCAGCAACAGCTTGGTAGCGGGGAACCTTGATGATGCTCGTCCAACCGTGCTGTTGGTTGGGCATCATGATACCGTCCCCCCCCATCCTGATGACGGTCCAGCGCGTCTAGAATCTGATCGAGTGATTGGTCGGGGCGCTTCCGATATGAAAAGCGGCGTGGCGGTGTTAATGGCATTAGTAGAAGACCTTGATCTTGACCAATTGCCCTATAACATTGTGGTGGTTCTCTACGAAAAAGAAGAAGGACCTTATGACGAGAACGGTTTGGGGCCGGTATTATTGGCCGTGCCGGAATTAAAGCGGGCTTCTCTGGCCATTGTTTTGGAATCTACCAGCAACGAAGTGCAAATGGGATGCATGGGGTCAATGCATGCCCGCCTAATATTTCACGGGAAAAGCGCACACAGCGCTCGTCCATGGCAGGGAGAAAACGCTATTCACAAGGCGGCGCCTCTGCTTCAAAAGCTTGCCGCTCACCAGAGAAAGCGTGTGGAGGTAGGAGGACTGGAATTTTTCGAAGTCATGAACATCACTTTGGCCAAGGGGGGGAGTGCTGCCAATATTGTTCCTGACCGTTTTGAGGTTAATGTAAATTTTCGTTTTGCTCCTGGGCGTACTATTCAGGAAGCTGAATTGGAACTGCAGGAACTGGCTATGGGGCAGGCGGAAATCAAAATCGTTGATCGTTCTCCTGCGGGAAAGGTCTGTAGCGATAATCCTCTCTTACAGAAACTGGTGGCCATTGCCAAAGTGTCACCAACTCCTAAACAAGCTTGGACCGACGTTGCCCGATTGGGGGTCTTCGGCATTGATGCGGTTAATTATGGTCCGGGCTTGACTAGCCAGGCGCATCAAGCCGGGGAATACGTTTTATTGAAAGACTTAGCGTACGGCTACTCTACATTGCGCGCCTTTTTGGAAAGTAAGTCATAATTACTTATGGTAGACGATGAGCCAGAGATTGCAGTTGCCCTGAAGTACGACAAATCGAATGATAACGCGCCGCGAGTGGTCGCTAAGGGAATGCGGCTCAAGGCGGAGAAAATCTTAGAAATCGCCAAGCAAGCGGGAGTGCCAGTGATGCGTAACGTTCCGCTGGCGCATTCCTTGAATAAATTGGAAGTGGGGCAGGAAATTCCCGAAGAATTGTACGACGCGGTTGCCGAGGTGCTTAATTTTGTCTACGAATTGGCTCAGCAAGACAAGAAAAGTGGTTTGTGAGCTTTGAAAGCACGCGCCTGCATTTTTCGCTGTTATGCTCCATTGAGCTGTCTCCAAAAGTCATTGAGGGAGAATTGTAAGTCGTATTGCTGCACGCAACAATGTGTCCCGGAGCGTAAGAGGGAAGAGAACATTCGCATCAACTATAACGATAAATTGCATTGTTGCATGAATACTTGGGAAGACGGCGAACTTTTGGCAAAATGTCGCATCTATGACTACACCAAAGTTCAAACGACCCCCAAAACGTCAACGTCGCAAAGCATTTGACCTTATCGACTGGGCGAGCCACGACAAAGCCCTTGTGTGGCGAGGCAATATCACACTCTGGTTTTCAGGGGATGCCGTGCAAGCATGGTTTTCGCCGCGAGAGGGAAAGCCTGGAGGTCAGCGTAGGTGCTCCGACAAAGAGAGATATCCACGTAGAATACATCAACACAAACGGACGATTCTCTTGGGAGTATCATGTCAATTATCGTCGCCGTTTGACGTTGGAGAATGCCGTCTATCGATATAAAACGATCATTGGTCGGCATATGCGCAGCCGGAAGGTTACTAATCAAAAAACCGAAGCCGCTATCGGCTGTAATATACTCAACAGAATGGCTGAAATCGGAATGCCGCAACCGAATTTCAACTGTTAAATAATTTACTCAAAGGGGGAGCCTCGTTTGCGTATTGAGTCATGCAACAACGCATTATCGAGCTAATCCACGATTGTTATTATCTGACTGTGCTTTCGAAAAGGGCCAAATATTCGCTTTACATGTGCAATATATCGGTTTATAGCGTCTGTCGGACTGAAAAAAGGGGGGTGAACGGCGCTGAAGAATCGCAGGATTTTGTTTCGAATTAGAAAATGAAGCCAGGTTAAAATCTAATTACTAGTAAATGTCCATTCTTGATAGGAGATAATAAAAAAATGAAAGTAACCAAATGCTATTTTGTCCTTATTTTGGCCATGTGTTTAATAGCCGGGTCTGCCAATGCAAAAGAAACCAAGGATGCAGTAACAATAGAGACTTTTTCTAGTGGTTTCGCTATGATAAAAGGAATCGCCGAGGGATTGATTAGCGCAGCACGAAATTCGCCAGATCAGTATATTGGATGCAGTGTAGGGTTCAATGAGACGAGCGGCAGCCAAAAATCGTTAACATGTTTTGCTAATGATGGCAGAAATAGCTTAGAGTGCACTTCAAATGATAATTTCAAGATTCAGCTTGCAATGTCAATAAACTCAACTTCAAGAATTTCTTTTGCTCCAAGTCAAGATGGAGAGTGCGTTATTTTTAAAGTAACAAATAGTTCTGACTATTAAGAAAAGCCAGGGTTCCCACGAAAAAGAACCTTGATGCCTAGACACACTTTCACCTTACTGCGTCCTTAGCAGGCGTGAATGCCCTCGCATCAAGATCCGCTGGCTAGGCGGCTGTGTTTGTGCCGACATACCTCCGTTTCTGGTTTGAGGCTCGCGTCGTCGTGTGGAACTCCTTGGGCGAGAAGATGGTAATCAGTCGCCAGGATCTGGTGCGCTGTTGCTAGCGCTGTCTTCTTGCCGCCGATTCGGATTTGAGTCTTCTGAGCCGAGCCCCAATTCCTCATGCCGAATTAGTGACAAATAGGGAGACGAATGGTGGGACTCCCGGCTTTCATAGGCATATTTTTTTAAGGTCAAAATAGAAATTTTGTTAAGTGCGAGATTTTATTGCAATTGTTGAATAGTTTGCAAAACGAGTTCACGTTCTGACTCTGACTGTCGACCAAGTCTCGAATGTCGGCAAGCAAATTTGGAAAGTGTGATTCCGCAGGTTTGCGTTCTGTCAAACCTTGACGCCCGTCGAGGCATTCAAAGCCACTTTTTAGCTCATGCATGCCCTTGCAAGAAATTGAAGGATTTGCCGGGAAAGCATTTTTCGTGAAAAGCAAGATTTCCAAGGAACCAAAGTCCCTTGGAAAAGCATGCCAAGTGTCGGATTAGCGAGCGCGTTTTTCGAGAACGGTTTGAAACTCGGGGGTCAATGCGATCATTACAGCTGCTCGGTAGCGAGGACCTGCTTTGAAATGCATTCTTCGTCCCTTAGGACCACCGCGGTGTCCGTGGTTTCTGGAGAATTTCGGACCGGGGCAAATCGAATCCTGGTCGGGTTCCACAGCTAATCGTTCTCCGTACGGGCGAGGATCGAATTTTCTCAGTTTTTCCTTCTGGTCGGCAGTAAGCACCTGATAAATTTTTTGGCGTAAACCATTCATCTTTTGGTGGGCCTGCGAATAGGGGCGATCTCCATGAGCTTTTTCCAATGCTTCTTTGGCTCCGGAAGAAACTTCCCCGGTAGCACGGATATCGTCACGGACTCTGGTGAGCGCAGCAATTATTTCCTTGCGGTGTCCTTCTCGTTGAGTACGTAGCTGTTCACGCATTTGTTGTGCTTCTTTGAGAAGCGGGAGAAGATCGCGTGCTTGATTCCTGCTCAAATCGAGAAGTTTGTCTAGCTTAGCGGCAGCAATTTCATGGTGGAGGCGAGAAATTTCTGGGTCGAATTTCCGGGAAAAGGGCTTACCTCCTTTTGCGAAGCTCGCTAGTGGTAATGACAGGGCAAGTGCTATTAATGGAATTATAAGTTTAGGCTTAACCATTTAGTTGCTCCTTCGTTTTGCTTGAGGGTTGTTGTGTAGATAACCCACTGGGAGCAATATGGTTAATTAGGAAGCTGAAAATAATTTAGCTATTGAGGCAATTGCAAAACCCCAATTTTTTCGCCTTGGGCAAGCAAAGTTCGCCGTCGCTCTACTTCGGGCTCTCGCCCCAAACCCCATTTGCTGGCGGGTTTTGCAATTAGCTAATTCAGTAACAGATGGTTTTACAACAAATTCAATGCTTCTTCGAACGGAGTCGTTCAAGCTCAGCCAAAGCTTCAGCCAATTGCTGCTCAGCTTGCTGCGCCCGCCTAGCTTCCTCATCTACTCGACGAGATTCCTCTTCAAATCGATTCTGAGCATGCACCAGCGCCGAATCTAATCGCTGAATGAGATCCTCGGCGTCAGGCAAGAGAGCACCTCCGGCGTAAAACTTTAATCGGTCGAATTCCACCCCCAGCTCAAGTCCTAACACTTGAGAATAGAAACGCCCCGTCTGAGGGAGAATTGGTACATATGTTTTCTGGTGATCGGACTGACCAAAACCCACTAACTTGAGATGTCGAGCATCGAATACGAAGTACTCTTTTATTCCCAGTGACGCGAACCAGCGAACGTTTCTATCAAAATCCTTTGCTCGGTTTCCCAGCCAATGGATTTCAATAGCAAAATCAATACCTTTTCCTTCTTTGCTCACCACCCACGAGTTTCGAGCAGCGTCGTTGGTGTCGAGCACCACCAAAGCGTCCACCGAAAACATGGGCTCGCCCGGGTAATAGATAGGCAAATTACTTCCTACGTAAACTCTTCGCTGCAAGCGCCGGAAATAGCGCCGCAAAGAATCGCGAACGCTTTTCACTGCCTCGTAGTGATAATCACCTTCAGGAGGGTATGCCTCGCCTGCCGGGAATTCACTCGGAAGCTCGGAGCAAATCCTCAATCTTTCCTGCTCATCAAGCTGGTTCCATATTTCTTGGGAGGGAGCACGAGGGTCTTCAAAATCAACTAAGTACTTGGCCTTACATACCATGGGAGAAGTATAGATATCCGGTTGGGTTTTGTATAGATCTCGGGAAAAAAAGGAGTCACTCCTGATAAACCTTAATTTTTCCTGCTCATTCCGTGCTCGAAAATACTAAGCGCACCCAGCAGGATTCGAACCTGCGACCCTCGGATTCGTAGTCCGATACTCTATCCAGCTGAGCTATGGGTGCTCTTATGTTTTCCGCCAACCACTACCTGCGTTACGGAGAGAGAGGGATTCGAACCCTCGATACAGTTGCCCGTATACTGGTTTAGCAAACCAGCGCCTTCGGCCTCTCGGCCATCTCTCCAGCAACTTCCCATCAAATAAGGGCGCTAATACCTTCTAACTCGTCTTGTCGCTTAGCGCTGCAACTTACGTAGACGCCGAGCTTATAACTTTGCTTTCGTGCTCAGGTCAAGTACAGATTGTAATAAATCATTAGTCCAACCTGATTTGACGTTGGCGGAGGAGGAGGGATTCGAACCCCCGGAACCTTGCGGTTCAACGGTTTTCAAGACCGCCGCCTTCGGCCACTCGGCCACTCCTCCGTAATACAACCACTCTAATGAGCGACTACCGATAAACAACTACCAAACAAAAGCACTTTTGCCTGTTGGAAGCGTTTTCGTCAAGAAGATAGAGGTTATTTAGTTTAGCGTTTCGGAATCATTTTTCAATACCCCAGAGTCTTGGTTCTGATACCACTAGGCTTCGCACTAGTTCGATGGAACTAGATAACCAGGATCAAGTTCATGTCCGAAACCATTCTAGCTAAGAAAATTTCGTCTTCGCCACCTATTGCCTTTGAGTTGGTAGCTATTGATCAGCAAGCTCGCGCGGGACTTCTCTATACCTGTAGAGGGATTATAGAAACGCCGGTTTTTATGCCGGTGGGAACGCATGCGGCAGTGCGCATGTTGTCTTATGAGGAAGTGGGACATACCGGCGCAAAAATTGTTTTAGGTAACACCTATCACTTGATGCTACGGCCGGGTACGGAAGTGTTTGAAAGGTTTGGAAGCATTCATCAGTTCATGCAGTGGGACGGAGCGGTTTTGACCGACTCCGGCGGCTTTCAAATTTTTTCGCTTCCCAGTGAAAGGGAGATTACTGAGAAAGGGGCAATATTTCGCAGCAAGTATGACCATAGCCGTCATGTACTCTCCCCAGAGAAAAGCATCGAGGTTCAACAGTCCATAGGCTCGGACATCATGATGGTGTTGGACGTATGCGTGGATTCGCGCGCCAGTAAAGAAGAGACTCGCCAAGCAATGGAGCGAACCCATCGCTGGGCTCAGCGAAGTCTCCAACAAAAAGAGAGGTGTGCAAGTGGGCAAGCGCTTTTTGGAATTGTGCAAGGGGGAGTTTACAAAGAATTGCGCCAAGAAAGTGCCGCATTTTTGACCGATCTGCCAATGGAAGGCTATGCCATTGGTGGGCTGGCTGTGGGGGAGACTCGCTCAGAACGCGAGAGTATGACCGAGGTAGTGAGCCAATTGTTACCAACAGATAAGCCTCGGTATTTGATGGGGGTAGGTACCCCTCTAGATTTGCTGGAAGCAGTTAGTCGGGGAATAGATATGTTTGATTGCATTATTCCCACCAAAATGGCGCAGCAAGGTTATGCTTTTACCTCCCTGGGGTTGCTGCGGATTACCAAGCAAGTGTTTCGTCTAGATACCGAACCCTTGGACCCCAAGTGTAGCTGTTTCCAATGTAGAAAGTACGCTCGCGGGTACATTCATCACCTGCTGAAGGCAAAACAAATTCAGGGGGCGCGGATGTTGGCGGCCCACAATGTTCATTTTTATCAAGACTTTATGCGCAAAATGCGCCGGTCAATTGTCGATAACCGTTTTGAGGAATTTTATCGGGAAAACAAACGGGTTTGGGAACGAACCTCGAAGGAATCTATTTAGCGCCGCATTCTTTTAGGGCATGTCCCTATATCCGACATCGCCGCTTCGTCATTCCCGCGAAGGCGGGAATCCAGTGGGCACGACTTTGTCAATCGATGATTTGGGGCCAAAGGTCAGCCCATCCAGGGTTCGTTTTTTCGATGAGACCCATCTT
>JBNKEI010000048.1:0-15265 GCA_050288705.1 Myxococcales bacterium | reverse complement strand
AATCGACCGACGCATGGTCGTGGCGGACTGACGACGAGCGATGGCCTGGGTATCGTCCCAACCTTTTCGATCAAATACGTTGATCCGTTGTTCGCCGGCCAATTCTGCTAGAAAAGCTCGCTCAAGAAAAAGTTGGAATTCTGGGCGTCCCGCGGCAAGTATAAACCAAATTCGTCTACTAGCAGCCAAACTAATAAGTCTCATTACATTGTGAATATGCTCAATCCTACGATCAACATTGTCTATAGGAAAGACTAGCAATGGGTTTTCAAGGTGTCTACATAGTCCAATACATTCTGAAACACCTTCCAAGGCTTGCTGAAAGTCTTTCTGAAAGGAAGTGAAAATTTCCGAACCTCTTATTTGTTGCTGAGCTCTATCACGGCGCGTTTCACCTGCTTCATCTTTTTCCCACATAAATGCGCCATCATTTACCAAAGCATCAATCTTTTCCCATGGCTTTTCTATACCTGCTTCAATTATTGAGATAGATGCTCGCCGCCGCCCCGTACTTGTTTTGACATTATCGTCGAGCACAGAACGAATTCTTCCAAGAAGAATGGCCAGGAGATTGGCGTTTGCCGGAAGTGGCTCCAAATCGAGTATGGGCATCCACACAATACGCTGAGCAGCCTTTTTGATTCTTCTCATCAATTCGATTTCGTTACACCAGTCTTTTTCTCTTCCCGCACCCAATCTTCGCTGGGTTTCCTCCGACTCCTCACATTCTTTATTTGGTCTGCGCCCCTTGTTTCTCGCATCATCTAGAGCTGCTTCTGTAGTTAGAAGAACAGTAGTTTTCCCTGATCCGCGATCTCCAGAAACGAGTAGACTGGTGGAAAGCTTCTCGTGTTCAGCACTTTCGTCACTAACTTTCACTGCATACTCAAGAAAGTTGAAGAGTTTGCGAATTGCACTCTTTGTCGGCGAGAACAATTCTTCCCACCGAAGAGCCTTGGCTTCGGTAACATGGAGATCAAAGCGTTTATTTACCTCGTCGGGATTAGTCGAGCTCAAAGTGTATTCCCCTCATTCGCAAGCCTAGTGAACTTCTAAACAGTTACTGAAAAATAGTTACTCGCAGTCTTTGGCGAAAGGTCGCGCTTCTCTTGCGAGGGGTCGATTACTTGCTATACTTTATTTCGAAAAAGCGCCTAGTTTTTCTTATTCCCCTAAATTGCCTGATTCGTAATTATAGCTTGCTATTTATAAAAATCATTGCTGAGCTAAACTAATACCTGAAATAAAAAACACCTACGAGCTCACCTACCGATTCAGGGAGCAACGGAATAAAACCTTATCTATGCACAAGGTGAGCTATGCCAGTAGAAAGCCCTGAAATCCTCACCGCGTTCTAAAGCCCCCACACTGTAATAGATTGGTTACGAAATAATTCTTTCCGGCAAAAAACTCGTTCATTAAGAGAAGTATTCGTATTTTGGTGAAAAATAAGAAGATGAATTTCTTCTACCCCACATTGCTGTGCATAATTTGAAATTTGTTCTAGTCCCTCGCTAATAGTTTTTTCTAGCCCTTTAAGTAGAATTTTCAGCTCAAACACTGCCTTCTGGGTGCCCAACGGGTGCGGCCAGCGTATGAAAAGATCAGTGCGCCGCGAACCAAGCGCGTATTCGCGCTCGATACGACCTCGGCCGTTGATGACTCTTTGAAGAAAAGCCTAACAAAAGCTTAGTCGGCGTTATCACGAGCATACTGACCACATTCCACATTGATATAACATGCTCGGTAACGATCTTGCTGGTTAAGCCGATCAACCAGCGCTTTTAGATAAGTGGTCTTGCCGGTTTGGCGAGGAGCATGCAGAACAAAGTATTTTTCTTGTTCTAGCAGCTCATCTATTTTCGCCAAATCGATTCGCGTAAGAGGATCAATGAAGTAGTGGCGGTGCTTCTTGATGGGGCCTTCGGTATTAAAAAAACGATAGGTAGCCATGTAAACAATTTGCCTAAAGGGGAAGCGCATGCACTTCCCCTTTACAGCTTTTTAGGACAGCATTTTTCTAGCTAGGACGAAACTCGGCATCCACTACATCTTCCTTAGCCTTATCTTCCTTCTTCGCTTCCTGCGAAGGACCTGCTCCGGCTGCTCCTCCCATGTCGGGAGCTCCTTCGGCAGGGCTCGCTGCTTTGTATAGCTCTGCAGCGGCAGCGTGACTGGCTTTTTCCAGTTTTTCCATGGCCGCCTGGATCTCGGAAAGAGTTTCGCTTCCTTTTACTCTATTCACCTCCGCTACCGCTTCTTCCATTTGCTTCACGGTTGCTTCGGACAGCTTGTCTTTGTTCTCTTTAACCATCTTCTCGGTCTGATAGCTCAATTGCTCAGCGCGGTTGCGCAGCTCCGCTACCTCCCGTTTGGCTTTATCCTCTGTTTCGTGAGTCTTAGCATCGGCCACCATTTTCTCTACTTCGGATTTGTCGAGACCAGAATTATGACTAATGGTGATCTTCTGCTCTTTGTTGGTTGCCCTATCTTTGGCAGAAACATGCAGTATTCCGTTGGCGTCAATGTCAAAAGTCACTTCTACCTGGGGAACTCCTCGGGGAGCGGGAGGAATACCTTCCAAGTGGAACCGTCCCAATGACCGATTATCGCGGGCGAATTCTCGCTCTCCCTGCAGAACATTAATTTCCACCATGGTTTGGTTATCACCTGCGGTGGAGAAAACTTCTGATTTGCGCGCAGGAATAGTGGTATTACGCTCGATCAGCCGAGTCATAACCCCACCTAGGGTCTCCACTCCCAAGGAAAGCGGAGTAACATCTAGCAGAAGAATGTCTTTTACTTCTCCAGAAAGCACTCCCGCCTGTACTGCCGCGCCGATTGCTACCACTTCGTCGGGATTCACTGTCCTATTTGGTTCTTTCCCGAAGAAGTCCTTCACAAGTTGCTGAAGCTTGGGAACGCGAGTCGCCCCCCCCACTAGCACTACTTCGTCAATATCTTTCGGAGAAAGCTTAGCATCAGCCAAACAGCGTTTAGTAGGCTCTAGTGCACGCTGAAACAAGTCGTCACACATGGCCTCAAACTTTGCTCGTGAAAGCTTCAGGTTTAAGTGCTTGGGACCAGTAGCATCTGCGGTAAGGAACGGTAAATTGATTTCCGATTCCAAAGTTTGCGAAAGCTCAATCTTTGCCTTTTCCGCTGCTTCCTTGAGCCTTTGCAGCACCATTTTGTCCTTAGAAACATCCAATCCCGAGTCTTTCTTGAATTCGGCAATTAACCATTCCATTATGCGCTGGTCTTGGTTATCGCCTCCTAAGTGAGTATCACCGTTGGTGGCAATAACTTCCACGATATTTTCGCCCACCTCGAGTATGGAAATATCGAAGGTTCCACCGCCGTAATCGAATACTGCAATTTTCTCGTTCTTCTTTTTATCAAGACCATAAGCCAACGCCGCGGCAGTAGGCTCGTTTACAATTCGCCTTACATTCAAGCCAGCGATTTCTCCGGCATCTTTAGTAGCTTGTCTCTGAGAATCGTTAAAATATGCCGGAACCGTTATAACCGCGTCAGTTACCGGCTGGCCAAGATAATTTTCTGCTGCTCGTTTTAATTTGAGCAAAACTTGAGCGCTAATTTCGGGAGCACTTAGTTGTTTTCCATCAATATCTACCCGCGCATCTCCATTAGGCCCCCGACTCACCGGATAAGGAACCAATTTAGTTTCTTGACTAACTTCTTCGAAACGGCGTCCCATGAAACGCTTAATAGAAAAAATGGTCTTTTCCGGGTTCAAGATGGCCTGCCGTTTGGCAACTTGTCCCACCGTCCGTTCGCCTTCTTTGCCAAAGCTAACAACAGAAGGAGTAACCCGTGACCCTTCTTCGTTCGAAATAACTACCGGGTCTTTTCCTTCCATGACCGCCACTACGCTATTGGTAGTTCCCAGGTCAATTCCAATGATCTTTCCCACCTTAATCCTCCGGATTCTCTAAAATAATTAATTTTATGCCCAAAACGTAGCAGTAACCTAACCACCCCACCTTTGTTGTCAAACCTGACTCCGCTCTCATCAATTAAAGGAAATTGCACACCGCATTAACCGGCGGTTTTGCAATTGGCTAACTGTTTTGCAAAAAACCACGGCGCGCAGCTATTTTCGCACCCCGCCACCTCTGCGAGCCGCTTTTTTTCAATTGATCGAGCAGAGCGCTAGATGTCCCCTGCTTTCCAACGCCTTAAATTTAATCAAGAATTTTTACTACATGCACCCCTGTGACAATTGGCATTGTCCGTGCATGCAATAAGCCAGAACCGAGAAGCCTGGTTGGTGACGATTGTGTTTGATGAAACTAACATCGGCGCATGAGCACCAAAGACCGAATCGAGAGGAGAGATCAATGTTTGCTCACACCTTTACGCCTGCAGTCAGTAGCTGCTGGGGATCGCTTTCTCCCTTTCCTCTCGTTACGCCAAGCAAAGAACCGAAGGTGGCAGTGCTGCTTAATGCCAACGCCAAGCGGGTAAACGAAAGAGTGCGCAAAATCCTTTCTCATGTGATTCCCGAAAATGATTTATTCCTTACCAAAACTTTTGAAGAAGCCCACCAAGTAGCTGAGATAGTTGTAGAAAGAAAGTATTCGACTGTTTTCACGGGTGGCGGCGACGGTACTTTCTGCGGTTTTGTAAATGAGATTTTGGATGCAGTGGAAAGAAAACGCCAAGCTTGTCCTTTGCTGGCAGTGCGTCAGCCGAAGTTTGGCGTTCTGAAGTTAGGAACAGGAAATGCTTTAGCTGGACTATGCGGGGCATCTTCTGCCTCGGGAGATGCGGTAGTAGATGATGTTCTTAGCGCCCGAGCCAATGAGGTTCCTGGTTCTCGCATGTTGGATCTCATGCTTACAGAAAACAAGCGGGCTCTTTTCGCTGGGCTAGGAGTTGATGCGGGTATCCTCAACCATTATAGCGAAATCAAGAACGCCACCGCCAAAACTCCTTTTTTCCCATTCTCCCGGTTGTTTTCTGGCGGCACAGGCTATGCGTTAGCCATTGCCGGACGCTCGGTTCCTACTTACCTATTTAGCTCCCGTCCCCATATAGAAATTCGCAACCAATCGGTAGCCTACCGGGTCGGTCCCGATGGCAAGACAATAGGCAACGCTATCGCTCCGGGCTCGATTCTTTACCAAGGCCCAGCGCTGATGGCCGCTGCTTCCACAGTTCCGTGTTATGGTTTTAATTTTCGACTATTTCCTTTCGCAGGCTTACGACGCGGCATGATGCATCTGCGAGTTGCCGACCTTCCTCTTCCGAAACTGCTACCCAATATTTACCCTCGTTTGTGGGAAGGAAAATGGTTTCCCGAAGGCTTGCTTGATTTTCTCGCCGAGGATATTGAGATTCGGTCAGATAGAAAAATTCCTTTCCAAGTAAGCGGTGACGCCGAGGGTTATCGCGATTTCGTTCGCTTTTCCATGTGGAAGGGTGAAATTGAGTTACTAGATTTTGGTTGCCGCTCCTAGCAAATTCAATTTTTTTCCAAAAAAACAGACCGCGAACTAATCGCGGTCTTTTGCTTTTCGGTTATCACTGGCATGATTGGCAAAATTAATTTTGGAACAATAAATTGCAGAACACTTTCAACAACATGCTCGAACAGGGGCTTGTCTTTAGCGGTTTGGCCGTAGCGCTAGGCTTAATTGTTTTGGGGGGAATAATTTGGCTCAATCGCCGCCGTATTGCGCGAAAACTAGCTCTTGAACGCATACAATCAGAAGACTATCTAGGCGCCGCCAAAATTTATGAAGACATCGGGCTTCACCAACAAGCAGCCCTCTTTTACTTTAAGAGTAAAGACCATGTCCGCGCAGTTCAAGTCATGATCGCACAAAAAGACTTCGACTCTGCTCTGGAAATGCTGCGTGGCGCTCCCCCTGATCAACTGGAAGATGGAGCGGAGCTTCTGGTTCTAACCGGCGCACTTGACAGCCATCGCCGAGCAGGTTCTTTGGCGCAGCTCGCCCGTTCTTCCGGATTATACGCTTTAGCAGCATCTTTGTTTGAACGAGCCGGCAATATTGATGATTGTAAAGCGGCATGGGTACAAGAAGCTCGGGGGCTTTCCGCCCAGGGAAATCCTTTGGGCGCCGCAAAGATTTATGAAAAGCTGGGAGATCTGCACTCTGCTGCTGCCTCGTTGGCCGAATCAGCTCGTTCAGAAACTGATCGCACTAAAAAACAAACGATTACTTCTCGCGCCGCCGACTTATTTAAGCGATCTGGAGACACTCAAGGCGCCGCTGATGCCCTAGCTGCCGGAGGCGATATTGAAGCAGGAGTTCAGCTTCTTTTGTCGGAATCAAATGTTACCGGTGCTGCGCATCTTCTACGCTGGTACGGCCATCACAAAGATGCTGCTCAGCTTTTTGAACAAGCAGGCGATTTTGTACGTGCCTCCAAAGCTTATGGAAATGCCGGCGATGCGCTTAAAGCCGCGGCCATGCTGGAAAAAGCCGACGATCCCTTAGGGGCAATACGCGTACTTTTAGAAGCTCACCAACATGCTGCTGCTGCGCAGTTCCATTTGGAAAAAGGGTCATACTCGGCGGCGGCGGAAATTTTGGCCAATGTTGGAGATGTCGATGGCGCACGAAAAATCTACGAAAATGCCCAAGACTTGGACTCGGCAGTCGAGCTTTTGTGCCGTCACAATCGCCACTCGGATGCGGCTTCCCTTTTGGAATCGAGAGGTGAATACAACAGGGCTTTGCTACTACTAGCTGACGTGGAGGGAACACCGCTACAAAAGGCGAATATTCTGGCAACCCAGGGACAATCGGAAGAAGCCGCGCAGGCTTTTCTTGACCTTGGACAGCCGCAGGATGCCCGCGCAATTCTGGCCCAAATTTCTGCACCTACTCCCCTGAGCCTGTTCCTGTTGGCTAGAGCAAACATGGCGCTGCACAATTTCGAAGAAGCATCGTGCTGCTACCAGGCCCTGCTAGACGGAAACCTTCCTCAAAAAATTGAAAAAACCGAAATTCTTTATGGCCTGGCAAGCGCCATGGAAGCGCTTGGTCAGAACCAGGAGGCAGTAGATTATTTTAGCCAATTGCTTACTCTTTCGCCTAACTATCGCGATGCACAATTCAAGAAAAAACTTCTAATTCCGCGACTCCAAGAAACTGATTCTCCCTACCCTATTCCTTTGTCTTCCTCTTCTGCTGTACCCGTTGATTCCCGGTCAATGGAGGCAACCAAGCAAATATATATACGCAACACAGGGGTACCTAGTCGTTATTTAGTGGAAGGAGTATTAGGCAGAGGTTCCATGGGAGTTGTATACAGGGGTATCGATTCTCAATTAGGCAGAACGGTTGCAATCAAAATTTTGGAAAAGTCCCGTAGCGAAGAAGAGCGTATTCGCTCCTATTTTGAAAACGAAGCCCGGGCCATTGCCCTGCTTAATCATCCCTATTTAGTTACTCTTTACGATGCCGGCATGGACGGAAGTACTCCTTATATTGTAATGGAATACGTAGAAGGCGAAGATTTACGTTCTCAGATTACCAATAGAAAGCTGAACATGCGTATGTCTGTTCAGATTATTGCTGGCATCGCTTCCGCACTGGGTTATGCTCATGGTAAAAAAATAATTCATCGCGATGTTAAACCCGACAATATCCTCGTTAACAGACATGGGATTCCTAAACTAATGGACTTTGGAGTTGCCCATGTAATGTCCAACGGGAGTGAAAAACACGCTACCGTAGTCGGAACACCCACCTATATGGCCCCCGAACAGATACGTGGCGAAACCATTGGTGGCTTTACTGATATTTATGCATTAGGAATTGTTCTCTATGAGTGTCTAACCGGATGTACTCCCTTTAACGAAAATAGTGCTTTGTATGATCACGTTAACAAGGAGGCGCCAAATCCCCGTTCCTATCGGCCTCTTATCCCCGAGCCTCTTTCTGAATTGGTTATGCAGTGCTTAGCGAAAGCTCCGGAAAAACGACCAGCATCTGCTCAGCTACTAAGTGATGCCTTGCTGGCTTTGGCGCCATCACTGAGCACCACCTATTAGAGATTCTCCCAGTGATTCTACAGTCAATGGCTCAGACCCTTTGCTTCCCAGCCATTGCGCTAGCTCACCAGGGCAAGGCAATTCATAGCCGCGCTTATTACGATCAGATTAAAAAGAACTTCGAGACTGCTAAATCCGCTTTGCGACGCAGTTAATTTGCCTGCATGTACTGCCGTGTAGGATATCGTTCAACTCGAGAATCGAGTAAAATAGGAGCTATCGGGGCCTCAGCGCCTCGGCACGGCAAGAGCCAGCAGTCCTGCGACGCAGCAAGTGCGGGCAAGACGACCGGAAGGCCACTCGAATGTCCTTAGTGCCTTGGAAAATCGGAATGGGCCCAAACGCTTGGCGAGCGAGTACGCACTCAGCAATCCGGAGATATGGAATGAAAAGAGAGCTCACTTTGGGTGTGATATTGGTCCTCGCCGTGGCACAATTCAGCTGCGGAAAGCAAGGGGGCTCGCCCGATGAGAGCCCAGACACCACCAAGCTCTGCGGCAACGGAGTCGTCAATTCGGCCGCGGGCTCCGACACCGCCGAGGCGTGTGACGACGGCAATAACGTCAGCGGAGACGGCTGCGACATTACCTGCCAGATCGAGCCGGGCGGCGTCTGCCCTCCGGAGGGCGGGGCATGCACCCGCTGCGGCAACTTGGTCAAAGAGAAGGGGGAGGAATGCGACGACGGCAACCTCAACGCTGGCGACGGGTGTTCCAAGACGTGTCGGATCGAGCCGGGCGGCTACTGTCCAACCACCGGATTCTGTACGGTCTGCGGCAACCTGATCGTATCCGCCAGCTCGACCCACCCCGAGACATGCGACGACGGGATGCACTGCGCCAACGGAGACCCGTGCACGCTCGCGACCGGCTGCACTGACTCAAGCCAATGTCAGCCACGCTCGGAGGACGGCTGCTCCAACACCTGCCAGGTTGAGCCCGGCGGGTGGACATGCCCGACTAGCGGCGGCGCGTGCAACCGCTGCGGCGATGGAATCATCCAGGGCGACGAGACGTGCGACGACGGCGACATCGAGCCGGGTGATGGTTGCGACGCGAGCTGCCACAAGGAGCTGGTGGTGAACTACACCGGCTATCTGATGTTCCACTTCATCGGTGAAGGCCTGAACGGCGAGCAGATCTACATGTCCCACAGCGATGACGGGCTTCACTGGAACGACCTCCACGACGGCAGCCCGGTGCTGCGCTCGACGATCGGGAGCCGGGGCGTCCGCGATCCCTCCATCATCCGCTCACCCGCAGGCGACCACTACTGGATCATCGCGACTGATCTGTGCATCGGATGCGGGACGTCCTGGAGCGACGCCTCCTCCAAGGGCAGCAAGTTATTGACGGTGTGGGAGTCCACCAATCTTGTGAACTGGACGGGCCCGCGTCTGCTCGACGTCGCGGGAGAAATCTCCGGCGCCGGCAACGCCTGGGCGCCCGAGGCGATCTACGATCCCGACAGCGACGACTACGTCGTTTATTGGGCGACGAAATCCAACATCGGCGGCGTGTACAAGCACCGCATCTGGTACGCGCACACCAGCGATTTCCAGAGCGTCTCCACTCCGCAGATCTACATCAATCGCCCCGGCACTCAGAACATCATCGACACCCAGATCATCAGTGCCCAGGACAGCGCTGGAGGGTATCGGTACTATAGGGCCTCGGGGGACGGCCAGATTACTATCGAGGGAGCCAACTCGATCCTGGGCACGTGGACGTCCATCGGCAATTTATCGGGTATCGGGCTGACCGGAAGCCTGGTGGAAGGTCCGATGTGGGCGAGGTTCAACGACCGCAGAGAGTGGACGCTGTGGCTCGACCAATATGCCACCGGTAAAGGTTACCTGCCGATTACCCCGACCAACCTAAGCGACACCTCGAGCTACGTGAAACTCACCGAGTACGACCTGGGCAGCACGCATAAACGCCACGGCTCCATTCTCAACCTGACCGCGGAGGAGGAAACCCGCGTGCTCGAAGCCTTCAAGAGCACGCCCATCAGTTGGATCCAGTCGTACAACTATCCGGATCGCTATGTGCGGCACTACAACTTCGACATTCGCATCGACCCGAACGTGAGCCCCGCGACAGACTCGCAGTTCCGCGTCGTGCCGGGCCTGGCCGACGACTCGTCCGGGTACGTGTCGTTCGAGGCGGTAAACTTCCCCGGCTACTATTTGCGCCACGACGGAGACGATTTCGCGCTCATGCGGAACGACGCTTCGACCCAGTTCGCCAGGGACGCGACTTTCATGCAGGTCGATGGGCTGGCCGACGCCACGTGGTCGTCGTTCCGGGCGTACAACTACGTGGACCACTACATCTATCACGACAAGTTCGAGCTGCGGATCGGCCCTGCCGTTGACGCGATTAAGCAAGCCAGCGCGACCTTCCGCATAGTCAACTGACGTGATGGAATACGTAGAAAGCGAAGGCTCCAAAAAAACGACCGCATCTGCTCAGCTACTTAAGTGACTGGCTTTGGCGCCATCATTAAGCACCACCTACTAGAGCTTTTATTAGAGCCATATCAAGATGCGGCAAGTTCTTTGCGTTTCCCTACAAACAAAACTACATCAACGCAGGTGCGTCCTCCCTCTCTACGAAAGATTTCTATCTCTCGCTTTAAAAAATCAACTTCTGAACAACTAATTGCTTGCTCTGCCTTCAAGGAACGTTCCAAGGAACGGTACCACTCGAACATTGAAGATTCTCCCAGCGATTCCAAAGCCAATGGCTCAAACCCTTTGTTTTCCAGCCATTGCACTAGCTCACCAGGGTAAGGCAATTCATAGCCGCGCTTGCTATAATAGGCATGAACTGCGGCTGGCATTACTCTTCCTACCCGTACAGTAGCCATTAGTGCGAGCATTCCTTCAGGCACTAACAATTGCCAACCGCATTCAGCGATTTTTTCCAGTTCTTGTTTTACACATCGAAACCCGACTTCTGCAAAAAACGTCATAAATTCCTGATCGGATTCCTCAAAGTCAAAAGGCTCAACTGTAGTACCGACTACCAAATCTTCAATACTTTCCGACTCGCATTTTTTCGCAAGTTCAGCCAGTACTGTTGAGTCATCTTCCACACAGGTAACCACGCATCCATACTTTTTGGCCAAGTATAATGCTCCCGTTCCCCGGCTGCAGTCCCAAACCAGTGCGCGTTCGCCTTTGCTTAGGCCACACAACAGACCAACCCGCTTAATAATATCTTCTCCGCCGGGAGCATACCGAGTCCCCTGCTGTACAGTAGACAGTATTTTTTTTTCCGCCAGAAAGGATGCCAAAGAATACTCCTAGAAAATAGTGGCAATGATTATACACGCCTATCACCGAGAAAAAATTACCAATTTTAGCTCATCAAACTTCAATGAGATAAAATTCCCAAGCAAGCTAGACCTAGCATAATGACCAACCTAGATTTCGACCAAGTCAAAAAGGAATCTTCATGGAAACAGCAAGGCTTGTTAAAATGGTTGAACGCTGGATTGCCAGCGATCCCGATCCTCAAACCAAACAAGAACTTGAACTGCTCATTCAAAACGAGTGCTTTCAGGAATTAGCCGATCGTTTCCGCGGTCGCCTGCAATTTGGCACCGCTGGATTACGCGGAGAACTTGGTGCAGGCCCCACTCGCATGAATCGCCTGGTTGTTCGCCAAACAAGTATTGGTTTGGCAAATTACCTTTTGGCAAACGTTTCTCAAGCAGCTTCTCGCGGTATAGTAATTGGATATGACGCCCGCAAGTTTAGTCGGGAATTTGCCTGGGAAACCGCAGCGGTTTTTTTTCAGCTTGGCTTTCAAGTTCATTACTTTGAAAAGCCGGTCCCTACTCCGTTGGTAGCTTTTTCCATCCTACAGCTCCAGACGGCAGGAGGAGTAATGATTACCGCTAGTCATAACCCCCCTCAATACAACGGCTACAAAGTTTATTGGGAAAATGGCGCCCAGATTTTGCAACCTCACGACCAAGGGATTAGCGCCAAAATCATGCAAGCAGCTCAATCTAATGAGCCTTTATTCTTTTCTACCCCTGGTTTCAATCCTGACTCAACGCTTGATGAAGACATGCGCGACAAATACTTTCAGTCCTTGAAAACGCTGATGCCCGGTTCTTTGGCTGGCCCTTTAAAAGTTGTCTACACTCCTTTGCACGGCGTAGGCGGTCCTTGGGCTTGCCAAGGCTTGGCCCAAATTGGATGCACTAGTTTTCATCCGGTGGAATCACAATACCAACCCGACGGAGGCTTCCCCTCTATTGCATTTCCCAATCCGGAAGAAAAGGACACCTTAAAACTGGCCTTAGACTTGGCTAAAGAACTCCAGGCAGATGTCGTTTTGGCCAACGACCCCGACGGAGACCGGCTAGCAGTAGCCATACCTAACAACATGGACCATAGCAGCAGCTATTTGCAGCTTAGCGGTGACCAGGTTGGTATTCTGCTCGCTTACTACCTGTTAACCCAAAAATCAGCAGGGAAAAACCGGTTGGTGCTGAATACGGTGGTCTCGTCTTCTCTACTCTCCATAATGGCCGCCCAACTAGGGGTGACCTGCGAACAGACTTTGACTGGATTCAAGTGGCTAGCCAACCGTGCTGGGGAGTTAAAAAGAGAAAAGGGCCTACAATTGGTCATTGCTTACGAAGAAGCATTAGGATACTGCGTAGGGGAATTAGTGCACGACAAAGACGGAATAACCGCAGCGATGGTTTTTGCTGAATTGGTAGCTTTTTTAAAAGCCAAAGGTAAATCGGTATTAAATTACCTAGAAGAAATATATCGACGTTTTGGTCTTTTTATTTCCTTGCAACACAGCATTGATCTCCCAGCAAACAGTAGCGGCAAATGTGAACAAATCGAGCAATGGATGGATTATTTACGTCTCCAGCCACCTACTCAATTAGGGGAATGGTCCATTCTTTTTGTGGATGACTACTTCAACAGAACACGCCGACAGGGAGAGAAATTTGACGCCATTTCTTTGCCGCAGACAAATATGGTCGCGCTGTATTTGGAAAAAAGAGGGGGACAAGTCGGAAAAGAACACGGACGAATAATGGTACGCCCTAGCGGTACGGAACCGAAACTTAAATTCTATTTCGAATTACGTGAAGAAATATTAGAACATGAGTCTATGAAGCAGGCACAATCGCGCGCCCAAATGCAAATTAGCATACTAGCTGATTGCTTGTTTTCAACAACTCTTTCCTGGGCGCGCTAATGCAAAAATACTTTTTTAAAATCCTAACGGTGTGGCCTTAGTCTTTTACTTATCGTATCTAATTTTCTACTTGTGCTCTGTTCTTTTTCGAAATTTTTCTCTTCCAATTCGAGTTGGTCGAGTTGACGAATAATACTCATCTCGTGGTTATAGGCATTTTCAGTCTCTTCATAATAACTTCTATCTTCCTCGCTACGCACATTTTCTTTGTCTTCCAGTTTTCTCCGGTTAGCACTTGCACTTCGGCCAATTTCTCTTCTGTAATAATCAACGTCTGATATGTGGCTATTAGCGCTCGCATAGCTGGAGACCGACTCATTATCGGAGTCTCTGCGAGCATTGGATGCAGAAGCATCATTATTCGACCTACCACGAGCCCTAGAACTGTACGAACTAGCGTCACGACTTCGTCCTATATTCATATTAGTTTCCTTACAAGTAATCTGGTTATGCTACATCAATTTTTCCAGTGGAGAAACAGGCCTATTATCACCAGAACATCCAAGGTGTTGCCTTGCATTTAAAAAAAGCAGACACCGAAGTCATTTTTCCTACAACATTCTGGAATATTATGCGAATCACTTAGTTGGAAAAAGTCCACATTTCACCCGGGATTACCTATGAAGAGCCAAGGGAAAAACCATTTCACTCGCCGTGAGTTTATTGGCATGGGCACGACTGCGTTTGCCGCGGCAACCATGAGTAATCTTCTGCCAGGCTGCGCATCTAACCTTCCTCGTCCTACTGCCGACGCCAAGGGAGTGGGGTATTTTGCTCCATTTGGGGTAAGTGAGCGCATGCTTAGCGACGCCATAAATACCGCCCTTTCCAAGGGTGGAGACTGGGCCGATCTTTTTTTCCAGCATCGAGTTAACCGCTATCTTGGTCTTGAAGATGGCGAGGTTAACCGCGCCTATATTACAGTTGAGCTTGGACTCGGAGTACGGGTTATAAAAAAAGACCAAACCGGCTATGCCTATACGGAAGATCTAAGCCTCAATTCAGTCTTGCAAGCCGCTAAGACTGCAGCATCGGTTGCAGATGGACCTGCTCGCCCTTTTCACCGAAGTTTTCGGGCATGCAATACTGCACAATATTATCCCTCAAAAATTAATTGGGAAAGCGTAGAGCCACCTGAAAAATTGCGAATTTTAACGGAAATAAATTCGAGAGCTTTACAATCTGATTCACGAATTAAAAAGGTAAATATTTCTTTTAGTGATGTTGTGGATGCAAAAATGATCGTTGACAGTCAGGGGCGCATTATTGAAGACATTCAACCAATGACCGAATTAAGAATTGGTTGCGTAGCGGAGAACCATGGACGACGTGAATCAAACAGCTATTCCTGTTCTGGGCGGGCAGGTTTTGAATATTATTCGCCTGAACGAATTAAAAAAGTTCTAGACCTAGCAATATCACGAACCCTGATTCTTTTTGACGCCATACAGCCTTCCGCAGGGGAGATGCCAGTAGTTTTAGCGGCGGGTTCATCGGGCATTTTGTTACATGAAGCTATCGGCCATGGCATGGAAGCCGACCATATTCGCAAGAATATTTCTATTTACGGTGGCAAAATTGGCAAACCTATAGCTAAGCAGTTTGTTAATATTGTTGATGATGGTACTTTGTTGGGAGCGCGCGGTTCGATTAACGTGGACGATGAGGGAAATAATGGACAAAAAACCATGCTGGTTGAAAACGGCATACTAACCACTTACCTGCACGACGTTATTTCTGCGAGGCATTATAAAGTTAATCCAACAGGTAACGGCAGGAGGGAAAGCTATGCTTTCGCCCCCCTTCCACGAATGCGTTCGACTTATATGCTGCCTGGACCGCATAAAAAGGAAGAAATTATTGCTGCAATAAAAAAGGGTATTTACTGTGAAGATATTATTAATGGTCAAGTAAATATGGGCGCTGGGGATTTTAGCTTCTACACGAAAAATGGATTGCTTATCGAAAACGGAAA
>JBNKEI010000047.1:0-2420 GCA_050288705.1 Myxococcales bacterium | reverse complement strand
TCGATATATGTGCCGATATTAGTCGAATCAGGGTATTTGCCTTTCCATCGTACCGATCCGGTTTGGCTGTTTGTTACCGAGCGCACCCAACGGGTGGTCTTAGCTGCATCATAATTCTTAGCTGTCGATTTGCTCTTAACTAAGGAGCTGTCGGACAGAGAATAGCTATGGACATCCTCACCGCCCTGAAGGACGGTGTCTCCAATATCGTTCGGAAATCGGCGCCTTTGGCTCCTCGCTCTATCCTTCCCCGCCCTAAAGGACGGGGTTTGCCAAGCATCTGGATCAATTTTACTTTTAGTGTTTATGCCTGGCCGGTGGCCATGTTTACTCGCGTATATGTTATTCATTTATCTTTGCCATTAGAAAAGTATTAGTTGCGCGCCCGCTGCGCCTACATTCCCCAAATTGTTATTTCTTTGCCTTGAAAAAACTCCTTTCTATTAAAAAACCGTTGCTCTATCGAAGCACTACCATCGCGATCAAAAATAAGGAGATGAGCCTCGTCTGCATTGCAGCGATCAGCATAGGAGGCTACCTGTTTGAGTCCATCTTTTACAGTCTGATTTAAGCTCTTGTGTAATACTTTAAGTTCAAACACCGCTTTTTGTGTTCCCGTGACATGCGGCCATTTCAAACAAAGATCAGTGCGTCCTGTTCCCAATGCGTATTCTCGTTCAATTCGGCCTTTTCCGTTGGTTACGCGTTGAAGAAAAGCTTGTAGTAAAAGCTGAGGACCTGCTTCCCGGTAAGAAAAGCGGTTTACCCATGCTTCGCCGTTCTCCAAATAGAATTCTTGAAATTGAGCTAAGAGTTTTGGCACATCAAGCAATCCATTGGCCGTAACCCAGTCGGGCGAGAATCGGGCTTTTAAAAAATCTTGCGCATCTACTGTTAATTCTCTTGGGATAACCTCGCGATAAATAGGATTAGCAATGGCTGGTCCACGCTCAGTTTTGCGAATAAGCCCTAAATCAACACAATATTGAATGTCGTCCTGATAAACACCGGGAACACTATCACCTAGCAAGATAGGCTGCACAACCCGGCGCACCCGTTCCTCGTTCAATTTGTCCGCCAGTTGGTCAAGATGAGTATCGCGACGCAAAATCAACGCTTCTTTGGCGTCTTCAATGAAAGAAGATTCTATGAGTTGAGATCGCTCTAGTCCTCGCTTATCTTCAAAACAAGCATGGTAAGCCAATGCATTAACTAACCAAGGCTGACCTTGACTTAAATGCCAGATTAATGCAATTGATTCCGGAGAAAATAATTGGCCAGTTTTCCGAGTATGATGCTGCAACAGTTCTTCGACTTGTAATCGAGAAAAATCACCCAGCAAAAGTGATTTAGATTTAATATTAAAAGCAGAACCCCCGGTAATAATAGTTCTGTCGGATGCTGAATAAATACGATAATCGCGTATATCGCGCACGCCGCAAAGGATAATACTTGATGGAAATAGATTCGGACGCTTGTCGTAACCGGTGCGCAAAATTCTAAGTAACGCGATTAAGGTGTCACCGACCAGCGCATCCACCTCGTCCAAAACCAATACTAGCGGTTTGGGATCACATTTCGACCAGTATTCAAGAACTCCGCTAAATGTAACCAAGGCGTCTCTTTGATGACGAAAAACTGGCTCCACCAATGGCAGCAGACGGGATTCTCCGTAAAATTCAGCCTGCGAAGCAATTTCTCTCAATATAAGAACAAATGCTTTTCCCGCGTCATCACGCGCGTACTGCCCGCTTTCGACATTTACGTAGCAGGCTCGATAGCGACCTTGCGAATTAAGACGATCTACCAGGCTTTTTAGGCAAGTAGTCTTGCCAGTCTGGCGAGGTGCATGAAGCACAAAATATTTCTCGCGATCAAGCAGGATGTCAATCTCAGAAAGATTGATACGCTCCAGAGGGTCGACAAAATAATGTCGCGAGGGGTTAATTGGTCCTTCGGTATTAAAAAATAGTGACGAATTCATAAAAGGATTTTGCGAATTTACAGGTCGCTTGGCAATGAATAAAGTAACTATTCAGCAACCCTTCTCCTCCGAGGAAGACAAAAATGTCTGTCCAGGTCCTTTGGCTATGAACTCAGCGCTGGGCTTAGGTACGAAGAAACTGCTCAATCATTCCGGCATTCGCGGGCTTGGTCATATGCACATCAAAGCCAGCCTCCCGGGCGAGCTGTATGTCCTTTTCCTGGCCATAGCCGGTGAGAGCAACCAGTCGCGCGGAATGTAGTGAGGGATCGGCACGAATCGCTCGGGCGACCGCGTATCCGTCCATCATTCCGGGCAACCCAATGTCGCAAATAATGACGTCAGGCTTGAAGGCACGCGCCGCCGCAACTGCGGCGACACCATCGGGTGCCACCTTTACGCTGTGTCCCATAATCTCGAGGAGAAGCTGCAGACT
>JBNKEI010000046.1:0-47831 GCA_050288705.1 Myxococcales bacterium | reverse complement strand
GATATGCATGGTTGCAAGCTTGTTACAGCCGATCGTTTTTTTGCTAGCAGCAAAATTTGTTCTTGCTGCGGACATAAGCTTGAAGCCTTGCCCCTCTCAATACGAGAATGGATTTGCCCAGTTTGTAATGCTTGCCACGATAGAGATTTAAATGCGGCCATAAATTTGAAGATTTTGGCGGTGAGTTCCACCGCGTCAGCCTGTGGAGAGGAAGGCTCTGGCTCTAGATGTAAGTCTAGAACGAAACCAGCCTCGATGAAGCAGGAAGTTAGCTCCATAACTACCTATGTTTAGATTTGGGTAGGTCTAACGGAACGGTTGATGCATCAATGGCACAATCTAACCATTTTTCAATATCGCCAATATCAGCCTTCATAATTTGATCGTGAAGACATGGACTTACCGAACCGAATCGTCTTTCTAAAACCCTTAACAGAGCTTTAGCTTCGCCTTCTTCCCTGGCAGCAGTCATTTCAATCCAGTATCCGTCGAGTGCTCGTTGCCGCAATGCGGCAGCATTGCACCACTCTGGTAGATTGGAAATGCGTTCTAGGGCATCTTTGGCTTCACGCATGATCGAGTCCTCCTTAGTCAGCTTTTCGAACTCCTCCTCTTTTTTGGCGGAGAAAAACCTAGCCCATCTTCTAAGTTTAGCCCCAATCGGTCCAAGTTCAAGCTCCAGGTTTTTTTCACTAGAATTGTCGAGCTTTGGCAGCTCTATTAAGTGAATTTCTAGGTCGCTCGAAAACCTGGTGAGAGTGGTCTGCTCCAAAACTCTAAAAATACTGTGCAACTGGGGGTCTTTGGTCAGAGTATCGTTGAGCCACACTATACTTACAGTTGGAACTAGAAAGGCATGGGGTTCTCCTTTCTTTAAGTCGCCAGTGTAAGCCCGTGCCCAGTAGTACATGATTTTACGCACCAGGCCAGTGCGCAGTCGGCTGTCCATTTTGACTTAGTAGCCATATTTTCTATTTGGTTTTAGTCAGGCAGCAGACCGCGAAACGCGCTACCATAAAGGTCCCAGGCGGTAACGAATACCGCGGCAATTATCGGGCCGATGATGAAGCCAATGGCACCGAAAGCGATAATGCCACCAAGTGTCGAAAGCAAAATGAGCAGATCAGGCATCTTGGCGTCTCTGCCAACCAGGCGCGGCCGAAGTAGGTTGTCAATCGTGCTGACAATGCCAGCGCACCAGACTAACAGGGCGATACCGGCGCCCACTCGGCCAACCATCAACAGGTAAATAACTGCTGGCAACCAGACAATAGTCGGACCAAGACCAGGGATAACTGAAAGCACTGCCATCATGGTTCCCCAGAAGGCTGCACCCTCAATTCCCGCAATCCTGAAGGCAAGTCCGGCAAGCATGCCCTGCAGTATTCCAATTACCAGCGTCCCTTTGAGAGTGGCGCGGGTTACCGATAGAAATCTTTCCACCATTTGGTCTTCGTCGGCGGATGGCAGCGGCAAATAGTAGAGAATACGACGCAGCAATGCGTGACCGCTTATTAGGAAGAAATACATGGCATACAGCATCACAAATAATGACAGCAGCAAGGCGACCGTCTTTGCCGCAACCGCGGTCAGAGCGTCGACAACGAAGCCACCGAGTTGGCTCGCGAGGCTGGCGATCTTTTGCAGAATTTCGTCCCGGTACGGACTGACATACTCATAGTAAGGGAGGGACTGAAGAGATTGTTCGATCTCGCTACCGCGCTGCATCTGCGCTTCCACCCATGGCATAGCGGCCTGGGCCAGTTGGTATGCTTGTGCCGTTACCAGGCCGAGAAGAGCCACGATAGGCAGCACCACCAGAAGGAGCACGATCAGCAGTGTGGTCATCGAGGCTAACTGCTTGCGTCCGTGAAAGCGCTGTTCGAGCAAGCGGTAAAGAGGGTGGAAAAGTCCAGCCAGGATGGCAGCCAAAAACAGCGCCATAATAAAGCGCTGGATCATCCACAGGAACAAAACACTGACCCCAACGGCTATGACTACGAGGATGATTCTCCGCAGCCGCGCTGCGCTGCTGGTGTCAGACGGGGGATTGGATTCCCCAATAAGATCATCGGGGTTCTCTGTTAGCGGCGATTCCACTACCCCTCCTGTCAGTTGATGATCAGCATCAAAGACCTACCCCAATGCTCTACAATCACTTAGCCAAGATAGCAGTTTCAAGCCCGTCGGCTGAAGGGGTCTGGGGCGAGAGATTTCCCATCGACATCCACTGTTTAAGCTGCGGTACAACATTGCGACTCCAGCTCTGACTAGCGCGCAGCCGCAAAAATTCTTCCAACAATGCCTGCAAATGCCCAGATAACTGTTCGGCGAGCCAAATGCGCTCGGTAATAACCTCGTCTTCTTGTTCGCTTAAAAGCTCAGGAAGCTTGGCGCTTTTTACGTCTAGGTATTCCGCGTCCAAGGTGAACTCAAAGGTTTGCTCTCCATGGGTCAGCAAAATTCTTGCTGAATGCAACAACAGCCCTTTCTCTAGTGCGTAACGCACCAGTACTGAATAGGGAGCCATAGACCCGCGTGCGGTGAGCTCGGTAACTTCTCCGGCTATTCCTCGCAGCATCACTTTGGAAGCGTACAATACGGTTAACGGTTCGCCATCGCGCTCAAGAACTGCCTCACCAGTTTCGCTACGCCAAAGCAGCCAGGTGAGAAATTCGCGGCCGAGATACGCCTTGCCTCGCAAGTATTGCTCACGGGCTTTTCCTAATTCAACCTCTGCTTCGTCTTGCTGTTCTTCGGTTGCCTGGCCATCGATTCCTACCTCGCCACGCAAAAAGGCTGCTTCCTCGCGCGCCTGCTCACGCCTTCCCATTTGCTTCTCCCTCAAATTCTGGCCAGCTCAACTCTGCGGTAGGCTGCAAATCTTTCTCGTCAATTCCCAACGCCTGGGCCACTGCCAAAGGCACCATAGCAGCAAGCGTTAGGTCACAGGCTTTCTCAATGGCTTGTTGAATTTCGTCCACCACCGTTCGCGACGATGCCCATATTTGCATCTCCCCGGTTTTCAAATTCCAACATATGTCGTGAACTTTGTTAGTGGGCACTGCTCGGGAACGCAAGGCTTGCCGCAGGGCCAGTCGGTTTTCGGTTTTTTCGTAGCGCTTGGGGGGATGCCCTTTTTCCCGCTCATACTCCCGGCACCACTTTTCGTGCTCTGCTTTTAGGAGCGCACTTGGCACCTTTAACGTTTCTACGCGATAGCTAAACAGCGCGTACTCACCAAAGTAAAGATTGCCAGGCGCAAATTCGATAGAATCGTGATCTTCTAACTCTACGAAACCTGCGGATCGCTCTTCATCACCCTTGCGATCAATTGGCTCAAACCCTCTGTTTTTTAAGCTCTTTCCAAGCTGCTTAGCTTCATTAGAGAGCTTCGCTAAAGACGGCTTCGCAGGGGGCACCTTCGCAGGAGACAAGTTCGCTGGCTCAGGCGTCTGCACTCGGAATCGGGAAAAGGTTACTGCTCCACGTAGTATCGGCATAGGTGAGAGAATGCAAACAAACCGCACTTAGTCAAGTAGTCTTCTCACAGTCTTCTCAACTGGTGAGTAGGCACCCAACCAAAGAATCGTACTCCGAGTCAGTGATCCAGTTACGACTAGAACATGAGCTAATCATATTTAAAAAAGCTTAGTTAGCCATTATTATTGTTATTATTATTATTATTGTTATTGTTGTTATTATTATTGTTGTTATTGTTTGAGAATCCACCATTTTTTTTATTTCTTGCTTCCGCATTGCCGGCAGATACTGTGAGCAGTAGACCAGCTGTACCGAGCATAACCAGCGAGCCATCGGCATGGAATTTTTTTTCATCGATGACTGCTATTTTGCGACCGTCACACCAAATGGTTTGAGGCAGCGTTACCTGCGGCAGGTCAAAACTTTTGATCGATCTGCTATTTAGAAAAAGCTCGATCCTCGAATTATTATAGATTAGGTAATCGTTTTTGGAGCGCGATGTTTTGGCAAGCCAATGCACCAGGAATTCCTCCATTTCGGTGCGTGATGGACCATCGCTAATGCTGATGGCATTAAGGAAGCATTCCACAGTGTAAGCGATACGTTCGAGCTCGGGCGTGTTCATAAAATTTCTTCTGCTCCCAGCAAATAATGAAATTCGAAGTTTTGGAACGGCAGGTTTATTGCCTGGATATGGTAGAAGGCGTTATTTTTTTGCTTTTGGTAATGGTATTCGCGCAGAAAAAAAGTAGTGAAAAATAAATTATTGCGCACTCCATTTCGATAATGCGGACGATTTAGTTCGATCAAAGCAGAGAGATCAGCCATAAGCCATTCCGCGCCCATCAATTCGCTTTTTTTAAGACAATTGGCATATAATTGGTAAGTAAGTATATGCTCTTGCTTTTCACGTTTTTCATCACCATAAACAACCTTCGTATTGCGTAGCATTTGTAGGAACAATGAATTTCGTAAGAATTCGGGGCAAGCTGCGTCGAATATGCTGCGACGCATATGTACTCGTATGCAATCCTTTGGGACCAGCGTGTGCCAAGTAGCCTGTTCTTTAAGTATCTGCGAAGTGAGGCGAATCATTTCCCCATTAAGCTCGAGCAAAAAGGCGTCCTCACTGTAAAGGATTTGCAAGATTGGGTCGGAGGCGATAATTGCACGAAGTGTATTTTTTTCTTCAATTAATTCGCTAGGCAGAAGAATGCCGTCTGGCTGGAAAATGTCATTATCGGCCAAAGCTAACTGCGGGTGCATACTACGTATGTACCACTGAGCATCTTTGCGCTGCTGTTCCAGTGTCGCCGGTGGATATGACTGTGGGTAGTCTTTGTAAATCGCCCGTTGTATTTCGCAGGTGTAGGAGCGTCTGCTGTTGTTTTGGAACTTTACCACTGGGCAGCCAGTATGGCACTGCGAAAGATAGTTACACGATTGGCAATTGGCATCAAATCCGTATAAACGATGCGCTTGTTCAATTTTGCGTGCGCCGTTGGAGAGGATATCTTGGACGCTGTCGCTATAAATATTGCCGTAATAGAATTGCTCGATACCTTGCCCGCGAACACAGGAATATACATTGCCATCGCTCTGCAATAGAAAGAAACGTTGGCCGCAATTGTACGCATTAGTGCAGTAGCTGGGAGTGAATTCGTCGAACCAGTTCCGGCGCAAGCCATCTTCCAAGTCAGTTCCTACAAAGGCAGCTTTTAGCCCATTGTAAAGTGCCAACTGCTGCTCCGGGGATGCCGCCATCCAGAGCGCCGCCGGCGAGGATGCTGCCGAGGGTTTTGGATGTAGAGCCGTTTCTTTATTATGCGCACGATTAAAAGCCGAATCAAAAGCAAACATGATATTGAATTGATTCATGTCATAGCCTAATTCGTTGTGAATGAACCAAATATCATCAATAATTGCTGGGATGTTTTGTACGTGCTCGCGGCAAAGGGTTGCCGATATTTTTTTAGCATGCGGATAGCGCGCCAAAAGCTGCAAATTTTCATGCGCGCCCGCAAGCCATTTCTTGCCACCCCGCGAAATGCGATATTGTTCCTGCAGTGCGAGCGGGAGATCGATGCTGGCACTGATAGAAACGCGATATCTATTGAAAAGCTCGTAAAGTGGCGCGAACGTATAAAGGTTGGTCTTTATATGAGGTGCCGATTTTTTATGCCCCAGAGCATGAATGGCGTCAAAATTAAAACGGTAATGGTCGCGTATTAATGCAAACAATTCCTCCAATACTGTCACGGGAAGTGTAGTTACTTCGCCTCCGTGCAACGAGAGATTGAAGGCTAACACACCGGAGTCTCTTAACTTTTGGAGCGCGTAACGCAAGGTCGAAGCAGCACGTTCCGAATCGATTTCCAGGTTCGCTTTACTCGTTTGCTCACCAAGATAGCAATAGGCGCAATCGAGATTGCAGCAGAGAGTCGGCACATAGAGTAGATGGATAGAGTGAGAGAATGCGTGCATTTCAATTACTCGTCATTCTCGAGAATTTGCCTACTTTCTCAATGATGCGTGCGCTTACCTTATTGAATTTGGCAGTCTTATTAATAGCTATTTTATGTGGTTTGCGCGCACTGGTTGGGAACTTCTCACGTTCAATTTTGAATGGCTCTCCCCTCCTCGTAATCAAGGTCAGGGTACCCTCCGCTTCGGACAGGTTCGCTTCTTTTACGTTTGCATAATAAATAATCCGGTCGCCACAAAGCAGATAACGCGGTCCCAGTTTTAGCAGGCGGCTTCTAGTCAGATAGATAATTACAGGTAAAACCAGCGTGAGTATACCGAATACAAAGTTCACTGCCATAATCAAAAGCGACGCCAGCAGGCAGATTATGATGCTGAATTTGCGTTTTTTGCTTAAGTGTTCTGGACCATCATGCTGGTACTTGAAGGTCGCAAGTTTCGGGGGTTCCAGTTTAAAATACTCGTTTGAGCTCATCCCTAATATGCTATCAGCATCAAGCTTTGTGGCTCAAACGAAAAAACATTACGGTTTGAACAGGTATCGGCTCGAAGTAAACACTTATTCCTTTCGCCAGTGACGAACCGAAGCGATTTCGTCTAGCTGCTTGCGCTCGGCATTTTGTGCCGCCTTAATCATTTCTTGCCGTTTATTTTCGGCTACTCGCGATACTGCCTCGGTTTTTCGATGGGCAGTTTCGAATTGGGCGCGAGCGTCGGCTTCCTGTCGACGAAGTTCTTCTACTTCTTGTTCGGCTTTGGCTAACTCTTTTAGAGCCCGAAACCTGGCGGCTTCTTGGATTTCCCACTCCGCGGCCGAACCATTTTGACGAACATCGGTCATGGTTTTGGCACGCGCCAGTTCCAAGGCATGTTGCGCCTGCAATGCTGCTTGACGAGCCCTGGATAATTTCCATTTGGCTTCATCTTCTTCTCGTTTGCGTATTTTAACTACCGAATCTAGACGGGTTTTCCAGAACATGGCTGACTTTGCTCCTTAAGTACGGACAATTTTTACCCGTCCAGGAGAAAATGGGATGGGAGACGTTCGGGTAGCCTAAAGATCGAGCAATAAAATCAGTCTATTATCGGATAAGGGGTATATCATACGCCTTGAACCATTCGTCGGATGTGATGATGGTCAAATGTTCTATTTTTGCTTGAGCGATTAAGATGCGATATCGTCGGGCAAGGAATCAAAATCTTCAGCGATTTCGATCTTCCCTCTCAAAGCACCGGGACAACGCGGTTTAGTGTTGAGTTCAAAGGGCACCAGCCGTGCGACAGGTATCCCTGCTTTCCCTATCACCACCTCTTTTCCTGCAATGACATCCTGAATCAACGCAGAAAGTTGGGCCTTTGCTTCAGAAATATTCGTGATATGCACTTAACAAACCTCGATCAGCAGACCAGATTTAGTCTAGTCCTAATATTTGTCGAGTCAAGGTAGTGCAATCTTCTCTCTGGCCTTACTCCTTTTTCCAATGACGAACCGAAGCAATTTCGTCTAGTTGCTTGCGCTCGGCATTTTGTGCCGCCTTAATGGACATCCTCACCGTCCTGAAGGACGGTGTCTTTAATATCGTTCGGAAATCGGAGTTTTTGGCTCCTCGCTCTATCCTTCCCCGCCCTAAACGACGGGGTTTGCCAAGCATCTGGATCATTTCTTGCCGCTTATTTTCGGCCACTCGCGATACTGCCTCGGTTTTTCGATGGGCAGTTTCGAATCTGGCGCGAGCGTCGGCTTCCTGACGGCGTAGTTCTTCTACTTCTTGTTCGGCTTTGGAGAACTCTTTCAAGGCGCGAAACCTGGCGGCTTCTGGGATTTTCCTTTCCGCGGCCAAGCCGTTTTGACGCCCATCTGGCCTGGCCTTCAATTTGCTTTTGCTACCACCTAAAGGAGGCGCCATGTCTGACGGATTGTATGTAAGTATGACTGGAGCTGCTGCCCGCGCCGAACAGCTCGATTCGGTTGCTGATAACTTGGCTAATGTACAAACCCCCGGATTTAAAGCAGCTAGACCTGCTTTTGAATCGTTTTTTCCACCAGGAGGAGCCCAAGACAAAGTCTACCCCGCGGCAGTTTCTACCGGAATTGACACCCGTGCTGGACGCACCATTCAAACCGGAAATGCTTTAGATGTAACCCCGGAAAACAATGCATTTTTGGCAGTGAGACAAGCCTCGGGCGAACTTGCTTATACTCGCGCTGGCCGTTTGTCGGTAGATGCACAGGGGCAATTAATTGCTGCGGGACTTCCGTTAGCCGATCCCCAGCAAAAACCCATACTTATACCTCCGGGAACCACTCCTTCCATCGATGTCAATGGAAATGTGCAGGCCAATGGACAAGTAATTGGGCAACTAGGCGTTTTTCGCCTAGAAGGCCCGGTAAGCCGCATAGCTTCTAGCCTATACAGCCCAGCTCCCGGTACTCCCGTCGTGGAGGTTCAAGAAAAGATGCAAGCTGGCACTCTGGAAATGAGTAATTACGATCCCATCGAAGCTACCGTGGCGCTTATTAATGCTCATCGCCATTACGAAACTTCTGTTCAAGCTTTGCAAACCTACCGACGAATGGATGAACGCGCTGTGGAAGTTGGTCGCATTCGCTAAACGTTTATTTTTCGAAACGGAGAAAGGGAGTTTATATGCTGCGCTCGTTATATACCGCCGCCACCGGAATGGATGCTCAACAATTACGCATGGATCTTATTGCCAATAATTTGGCTAATACCAATACCTCGGGATTTAAAAAAGCACGCGCCGAATTTGAAGATCTATTAAGTGAAACTATTCGGGGAACCGGAAGCCCTACTCCTCAAGGAAACTCCGAACCCGCTCCTTTGCAAGTGGGTTTGGGCGTTCGTACAGGCTCTACCACCCGCACTTTTTCTCAAGGAGACATGATTAACACCCAAAACCCGCTCGATTTAGCTATTGAGGGAGCGGGCTTTTTTAGAGTGCAACGTCCCAATGGAGAAACCGCCTATTCCCGAGCAGGCAACTTTCGGATCGATGGCGCCGGACGATTAACCACCCAAAATGGAGCGGTAGTGGAACCGGGTATTTCTATTCCTGCAGATGCATCGCAAATTACCATTCGCTCTGATGGAACCATTACCGCCATGCTTCCTAATCGCCAAGAGGCAATAGAATTGGGCATTTTAGAGCTAGCAACTTTTCAAAACCCCGGCGGCCTTTTGGCAATTGGTCACAACTTATTTGCCTCTACACCTTCCAGCGGGGAAGCTATTTTGGCCCGTCCAGGAGAAAATGGGATGGGATCGGTGGCTCAAGGTTTTTTAGAGGGCGCCAATGTAAAAGCAGTGGAAGAAATGATTGATATGATTTCCACTCAACGCGCGTACGAGCTGAATTCCAAGGTAATTCAAACCGCCGATCAAATGCTGCAAAAACTTACTTCCATGAGGTGATTTCGGTGGCTTTGGGATTAGTAACACTTTGGCTAATTACCGCAACCGGAGGGCTAACTACTGCTGACATTACCTCTCAATTAGCGCAATCGCTGGTTTCTGGTTCGCGATTAGAATTAATTGATTTTGATTTTAAAATGAAACCCCAGTGTTCTTTGGTATCGGTGCGGTCGAGTCGACCTATTGTGGCTTCTGGACGATATGCCATTAAAGCAATGGGACGCAGCGCGTCAGGAACCCGCTGTGAGGGGTGGGCTTGGGCCAGAATTAGAGTCTTGGCGAAGGTAATGATTGCAACGCAACGCATTGAGCCTGGCGAGCCGATTAGTACGAATTCAATACGAACAGAGGAACGCGAAAAAAAAACCGGGCAAAAACTAGTTCAGAAAATTCCCTCCGAGGCCAAAGCCTCAACCCTACTGCTGCCAGGAACAGTGCTCGAAAAACACCACCTGCGCATTGGCCCGGCAATAGGTGAATCAGTGGAAGTGGAAGTGCGCACTGGTCAAGTATCGGTGGTGCAAACCGGCCGGGTAGTGCCTTGCCTGCCCGGGAGGCTATGCGCCCAATTAGAATCAGGCAAGCGCTTGGAAGGCCGGTATCTAAATGGAAGACTGGTGGTGGAGGTTCGGTGAGAGTGATGACTAATTTACTTACCTGGAGTCCCCATTAAAGCCAAGGAGGTAGAAAAAACTCGGTCATGGACATGCGCCATGGAAATTTCTTTAATCTCAAATTCCGTAGCCACGGTGGTAAGACCCCGGTAGTGGTAAAAACTAAAACTAGCGCCTGCTACCAAAGCAGGTAAGGATAGGCCGGAAAATTTGTAAGCGGTAGTAGAAAGAATGTCCTTAAACCGACCAGCGATAATATTGCCAATCTCACACATGGCATCAAGAGTATCCTCCCCTACTTCTCCCTGTGGAACCTCTTCTCCCAAAAAACGTGATGCGAGAAATAGCGCAGTAAACCGAGTAAGATTGACGGTTACAATCCCATTTTTTTCGCCAAAAAGGCTAATTAAGATGGAAAATTCCCGTCCAGCAGTATTGTATCGAGATATTCCTACTGGAGCAGGAACAATGCCTGTCATTGCAAGTCCTTCTATCGTTCCCTGCTCAAGACACTGGAGAAGCACATTATCAACACCAATCATTATTCTTTCTCCTCCAGGGAACGCTTGCCACACACATACATAGCGTTACCATGTGCGGATTGCTGTTTGGTTCTAAAAAACGCAAGTTCAGATTGTTGAACGACGCTTTACGAAGACAACCAAAAAAGAAGGAACAATTTGCCGAACCCCTAAGTTTTTTCTTTTAAACAAACCTGTTTTTAATATAGACCGAAATGACTGTGCGATCCAACCCCGGCTTTCTTATCTCTGACTCTCGATCCCACTGGATGTACGCAGTGGTAATGCGCTCGGCAATTCTTTTAACCCACAAAATTGTAGCCTTTAGTGCTCTCGCCATATCCGTGGGAGGTATTTTAATAACGAGGTATCCCTTATTGGAGATTCCGGGGTACGAATTAGCAAGCGCCATGACTGTTGCTATGGCTTTATTTAGTGGCCTATCAGGAGTTGTTTCGGCACACAAAGAAAGATTGACGCTAACCAAAGAACGGAGCTTTGCTTCGTCTTATTCTTCCTGGCAAGTGGCATTTTGGTCTTTTGCGGCGTCTTCATTATTAGGACTCTCAATATTAACCCCTACATTTTTGGTGGCCACCTTAAAAACAATTCTCTCCAGCCCCTGCAGCCCTTGGGCGGGAGCTCTTTTCTACCTCATTCTTCCCGTACCTACTGTTCTTATAGCCTCGGCTGCGGGTGTTTTTTTAGGGTTTGCTACCAAAAACGTTTGGTCAGCAATACTTATGTATCTGCTCCTTCTGGGAATCTCTTTAGGAGTTTCAATTTGGCCTCTTTGGCGCGGACCACAAGTTTTTGCATTGAATCATTTTTTTGGTTATTTTCCCGGTCCGCTGTATGATGAATCATTACCAATAGACCATCGACTGGTAGTCTTTAGAGCATTTACCTTTTTGTGGGTAGCACTACTGTTATTGATTACTAGTTTGTTACTCGATCCGGCTAGAGGAAAGCTTCTGGGAAACAAGGCGGCTTTTTTAAGACTATGGCCATGGCTAATTATACTTCCGGCTAGTCTTTTGGCAGGATGGTTGTTCGATACCCAGCTTGCACTGAGTACTACCCACATTTCTTTAGCCCAAGAGCTTTCCGGAACTGCACGGACTTCCCATTTTGTGCTCCATTTTCCTCCCGGCAAGCCAGCAGAGGAAATAGAACGGCTAAAAAGAGATATTGAATTCTCATATTTCCAGGTGGCTAATTGCTTAGAGAGCAAGCCTGATACAAAAATGCATGCCTGGTTTTACCAAGACACCAAGCAAAAAAGACGGCTAGTTGGCGCCTCCGAAACTAGTTTCGCCAAACCTTGGAACTATGAATTTCATGTTTTGGATGAGCCTTTCCCCCATCCGCTAATTCGCCACGAAATGACCCATGTGATGGCAGCCGCTTTTGGGTCCTCGGTATTGCGAGTGTCTTCCAGCGGTTCGGCTATCCATATGGGAATTGTGGAAGGAATTGCTGTGGCCTGTGAGTCGCCAGGATTATCCGGAACTCTACATGAAAAAGCAGCAGCTATGCGTAGGCTTCAGTTAGCCCCTGACCTTCGTTCATTAATGGAACCAACCGGCTTCTATCGTCAAGCCGCGGGAAAAGCCTACACCATTGCCGGCAGCTTTATCCGATTTCTTCGCGAGCGCTATGGGGCTACCAGTTTTCGCGTTCTTTATCCAAAGGGAGACTTTGTTGCAGCCTATGGCAAAGACTTGCCAGACCTGGCCACCGAGTGGGAGCAATTTATCGATTCCATTCCCATCGATAATCTAACTTTGGCGACCACACGGGCTCTGGTTAGTAGAACTAGCCTTTTTGAAAAACCGTGCGCTCGTGAGCTTGCCATATGTAAAAGCAAGGCAAAGAAGGCAGCGATTTCTTCTCCTCAGGCTGCGTTAATCATGTACGAAGAGTGTTCCCGTCTCGACCCTTCTAATCCCGCTCATTTGCTGGAACAAGCTACCTTGTACCAAAGCACTGGCAATTCCAACAAAGCAAAAAGGCTGTACCAAAAAATCTTGTCGATGCCTCAATTGACTACCATTGCCAAGGCCCAAGCTATTACTAGCCTAGGCGAAATTGCCTGGAAGGAGGAAAACCTAGAGCAAGCAAAGTCGCATTGGGAAGAAGCACGAAAATTGCATTACGACCGTTCGGCTTTGCGCCTTATTGCCATTCAGCTAGAAGCTTTACGCGAGTCTTCCTTGCAGCCGATCTGGCGGGAGTTTTTTGCCCGTCCTCAAAGCCTCCCTGCAGCATTGGCTTTGGAACGATGGAGTCAAGAACAGCCCAAAAACAGCCTTGCGCGCTATTTACTAGGACGCCAATTGTATTTGCATCGCGAGTGGAAAGACGCCGCCAGATACTTAAATGAAGCCAGGAATTTGCAAACGAGCGTTCCAGAAGTCACCAAAGAAAATCTGCGCCTTTTGTCACTAGCCAACTATCTATCAGGGAATTTGGATGGCGCCTTGCAGGCAATGGAGGAAATGTTCACGATGGGCAATGCAACCGAAAAAGAGTACGCCTTGGATTGGATTTCTCGTTATCAATTCGAAAAAAAGAATTATAAGGTAGCTAAGTAGTTTACACCAAAAAAAGACCTTGGTTTACGACACACCCTGCAACCTAATATCGCGAAACAGCAGAGGAGCAAAGTTCGCGTGCCAAAAATATTGGTAGATTTAGAGAGATTAAAACATCCTTACTGCGGACTTGGACAATTTTCCAAGTCCCTAGGCAAAGCTTTATTAAGAAACGCTCCTCGCGATTATGAGTTCACTTTTCTTGCACCAAGGACTGCAGCCGATATGTTTGGCTCTGCAGTAAAGCTCAAATATGCGCAACCATACAAAAAGAACTTTTTTCCTTTCATAGGAGCTCTTTTTTTTGGCAATTTCGATTTGTGGCATACAACCCATCAAGATAGCGACTATTTTCCGTATCACCAAAAATCCAATATAGTTTTAACAATACACGATTTGAATTTTCTGAGCCAAAAAAGCATAGCCAAACAAAAAAAAAGAATTATTAGATTGCAGCAAAAAATAGATTTGGCATCTCGCATAACTACCATCTCAGAATATACAAAAAAAGAAATATTAGGACATTTTAACATGCCAAACCAAAATATCCCTGTCATACATAATGGAATTGAACTAGAATCAACTGCGGAAAATATAAAACCTAACACTCCCGAAGGACATTTTTTATTCACGATAGGAGAAATAACCAGCAAAAAAAATTTTCACGTTTTGGTAGAAATGATGTCATTTTTGCCAAACTTAAACCTCGTTATCGCAGGGAAAGAAAAGGGCAGCTACGCCTCTAGGCTCAAGCAAAGAATTGATGAACTCGGACTCCACGGGCGCGTTAGAATTCTTGGCCCTATATCAAACCAAGAACGACTCTGGTTATACAAAAATTGCAGGGCTTTTGTGTTTCCTTCTATTGCAGAAGGTTTTGGCATTCCTCCACTCGAAGCAATGAGTATGGGCAAACCTGTTTTTTTGTCGAAATTAAGTTCGCTTCCAGAAATAGGAGGAAACCATGCTTATTATTGGGACAATTTTGAGCCCAAGCATATGGCGAGCGTAGTGAATTCAGGAATTGAAGATTACTCTCTTAATATCCGGGAAAAACTTCCATCTTTAATCAATCATTCTCTAAATTTCAATTGGGATAATGCAGCAAAACAGTATTTACAGGTTTATGATGAAGTATTGGCAAAACGAAGCGCTTGTGTCACCCGGGAATAGGTGGGTTAAGCGATCTAAGATGCTTCACCCACCAAACTGTCTCTATTTTTTATTCAAGAATCGCCCCAGTATTGGCCGACTGCACCATGCGACCGTATCTCGCAAGGTAACCTTTCTTGATTTTTGGCTCCGGGGCCTGCCAATGCGCCTGCCTTCGGGAAATCTCTTCGGGAGGTACCAGCAACTCCAGCTTTCGTTGGGGAATATCAATGAGAATACGATCTCCGTCTTTCACCAAGCCGACGGGTCCCCCAGCCATGGCCTCAGGAGAAACATGCCCAATACACGGCCCCCGTGTACCTCCCGAGAATCGCCCATCAGTAATTAAAGCTACGGATTCGCTCAAGCCCATTCCCGCAATAGCCGCAGTAGGAGAAAGCATTTCTCGCATTCCCGGTCCTCCGCGAGGTCCTTCGTATCTAATGATTACCACATCACCAGACACAATTTCTCTTGCCATAATCGCTTTCATGGCGGTCTCTTCGGAGTCAAAAACCTTGGCTGCTCCTTCGAACACCATCATGGGTTGGCTTACTGCCGATTGCTTGACTACCGCTCCATCGGGAGCCAAATTACCACGCAAAACCGCAATGCCTCCTTGAAGGTGGTGAGCTCTCTCTAATGGGCGAATAATCTCTTCATTTACCACTGAAGCCGCTTTGGCTGTTTTCAATGTGGAATTTCCTGAGACTGTATGCTCGTCATGCAACAGTTTTTCCAACCTATTGAGCACCGCAGGAATACCCCCCGAATAGTGGAGATCTTCCATGTAATGTTTTCCGCCGGGAAGCATATCGGCAATGTGGGGCGTTGACCGACTCAATTCATCGAAAATATTCAAAGGAAGGTTTATTCCAGCTTCGTGAGCAATTGCCGGAATATGAAGAACAGTGTTGGTAGAACCTCCCAAGGCCATATCCACGCGGATAGCGTTTTCGAATGCTTGGCGAGTCATGATCTTACGTGGAGTAATATCTTTTTCGATTAGCTCTACAATTTTGCGACCGCTCTCGAAAGCAATCCTTCGCTTTTCTGCAGAAACCGCCACTGCAGTGGCGCAAAAAGGCAAGCTCATTCCTAATGTTTCAGTAACGCATGCCATAGTGTTAGCAGTATACATTCCCTGACAGGAACCAGCCCCAGGGCAAGCGCACATTTCCAGTTCTTCGAGCTCTTGATCGTTGATCATTCCATTGCGATATTTGCCAACAGCTTCGAAAGTATCGTTTACCATGGAAAGTCTGCGTTCAAAATTTATGCGACCGGCAAGCATGGGACCAGCAGTCACCACAATGGTGGGAATGTTCAGTCTTCCCGCGGCCATTAGCATGCCGGGCGTAATTTTGTCACAGTTGGTTAGCAGCACTAGGCCATCTAATTGATGAGCCTCGGCAATAGATTCCACCATGTCGGCAATCAATTCCCTGGAAGCCAGAGAATAATGCATGCCGCTATGTCCCATAGCAATGCCATCACAAATGCCGGGAATCCCGAAAAAAAACGGGTAGCCGCCTCCCGAATGCACCCCTTTTTCTATAAATCTTTCCAAATCTCTCATCCCGATATGTCCAGGAACAAGATCAGTGAAACTAGTAGCTATTCCAATGAACGGCTTACCCATTTCCGATTTGGGAATTCCAGTAGAAAAAAGAAGAGAGCGGTGAGGAGCCCTCTCCAGCCCCTTTTTGATGGCGTTACTTTTCATTATATGCCTCTGTATGCTTCAGCAAAAAGATAAAAAGGGTTTATAACATCACCTGAAAAGCATGAACAGATCTCATTACTATTAGAAACCGTCCATAAGATAGGCTACTTCAATATCCCCATCTTCTTGCGAAAGCGCCAGAAGCATTTCCTGTCCGCCAATTCCGTAACCATAAACCGAGTCCACCCATTCTATTTCTTGCTTGTTAGCGTATTGAGAAGGACTTGCTGAGTTCGAATGAACTTCCGCAGTCGAAGGAACACTCGTGGGAGCACCTATATTTTTTTCGGAAAACACTCCCACCCACACAGCGCCTATTACCGCCATCAATGTTCCCGCCCAAACTACCCTTTGCAATGCTAAATTTCTCTTTCTATTAGAAATCTGAGCAGAACGTAATCGCATTGCAAATCCAGTAAGAATTTGCTGATCAGGGTCTTGTCGTGTTCGTTCCAACTGAGAAATTACACCGGGCTCGGTACTGGCGATGACTTCATTTTTTTCATCCAATGATCTCATGATGTCGCCGTGACCTCCTTGCGTATCTCTAGTGGCAGAAGTGTGCGCAATTTCTTTACTGCTTGATGGTAGGTAACCTTGGCATTGTTCTCGGTCATAGCTAATGACTGCGCAATTTCTCCAAAAGTTAATTCGGCATCAACTCTCAAGGTCACTACCTGTCTTTGCCGATAAGAAAGCCGCGCCAAAGCTCGACGTACATTTTCAATTTCTTGTTTTTTTTCTATAGATTCCTGATCAGGCACTACAATGGAAAGCGGAACACCAAAAATTAATTTAGCGCGATCGCGAAGATGGTTTTTGCATAAGTTCGCGGCAACAAGAAAAAGAAACGCTCGAAAAGGCCGTCCTTGCTTTTTGATCTTTCCCGCATGATCGAGCACTCGCAAAAAGGTACGCTGTGCTAGCTCTTCAGCTTCATCAGCGTCACGAGCATACCGCAAAGCAATTCTGTAAACCGGCCGTTGGTACTTTCGGATCAATGCCGCGAAAGCGTTTTGATCCCCATCTACATAAGCAGTTAGCAAATCAAAATCTTCATCTTCTGCGATCTTTTTTTCCATCTGGATACAAGCAGTTAAGGTATTCAAAGGACTATCCCGGATCCGTTTTTGTAAAGAACCGAACATGCCTAAACTGCGCACAATAGAGTTAACCCGGAATCTGTTAAAAAGTTAATTGGCTTTCATGCAAGAAGCGTCAAAGAAGCAACAAGCGACGATACTCCCCTAAAAGTCCTATAAAAAAAGGCGCGGCTCTCTTCACGAAAAAAGCCACGAAGAGAACTCACGCCCTTTGGCGTTAAGAATCAAATGCTCGCTTGAACAACCGCCGAAGACGAAGATGCCAGAGGATATTTTCTCTCCGCCTCTTCTCGCCTAGCTACTTCATCAGCTCGCCTAAAAAACGCGTCGGGGTCTTCCAAAACCAGAGCATAACGCAGCACCTGATCCATATGCTCCACCGGAATTATTGCCAGGCCATCGCGGACCTTTCTAGGTATTTCCTTGATATCTTTGCGATTATCCTTGGGAATAAGAATAGTCTTGATGCCCCCTCGATGAGCAGCCATCGCCTTTTCTTTGAGCCCTCCAATAGCCAGTACTCGCCCTCGTAGAGTAATCTCTCCGGTCATGGCCACATCTTTCTTGACCGGAATACGAGCCAAGGCAGAAATAATGGTGGTAGTCATGGTAATTCCCGCCGACGGTCCATCTTTTGGTATAGCGCCTTCGGGTACGTGAACGTGTACATCATAGTTTTCGTAAAACTTTTTATCGATTCCAAAGCGCTCTGCCCGGGTACGCACATAACTCATAGCTGCCTGCGCTGACTCCTGCATAACTTCGCCCAACTTACCGGTAATAATGAGCTTTCCCTTACCCGGCATGGTAGTAGCTTCGGTAACCAATAACTCGCCACCCATTTCTGTCCACGCCAAACCGGTCACCAGCCCAATTTGATTCTCTTTTTCCACTTGGCGGCAACGGAAACGCCGGACTCCCAAATACTTTGGTAACGATCTAGATGTTATTGCCCGAGAGTGGTCTTTGCCCTGCTTTAGAACATCTCGCGCTACCTTTCGGCATACGGTGGCCAACTCTCGCTCCAGCCCCCGCACTCCTGACTCGCGAGTGTAGCGATGAATGACTTCTCGAATTGCCTTTTTACTTATGTGCAACTTAACCTCGGATAACCCATTCTCTTCCCTCTTTTTCGGAATAAGGTAACGTCGAGCAATAGACATTTTTTCCAGGTCGGTATAACCAGCCAAACGAATAATCTCCAAGCGGTCTTGGAGGGGACCGGGAATTCCGTGCAGGGTATTTGCAGTACAGATAAACATCACCTTGGAAAGATCGTAATCTAAATCAAGATAGTGATCGCTAAAGGTGTGGTTCTGCTCGGGGTCGAGAACCTCTAGCAAGGCTGCCGAGGGGTCTCCACGAAAATCGGTAGACATTTTATCTACTTCATCTAGCAGAAACACCGGGTTATTCGACCCTGCCTTTTTCAAGGACTGAATGATTTTTCCTGGCAAGGCTCCAATATAAGTGCGCCGGTGACCGCGAATTTCTGCTTCATCGCGCACTCCGCCTAGCGACAAACGCACAAACCGCCTTCCCGTAGAGCGGGCAATAGATTTTCCGAGCGAGGTCTTTCCTACGCCAGGAGGCCCCACAAAACATAAAATAGGACCTTTGATTTTTTCTACCAAAGCTTGCACCGCCAAATATTCAAGGATCCTTTCTTTTGGTTTTTTAAGCCCAAAATGATCTTCGTTGAGAATTTTTTCTGCTTCTCCGATATCTATTTTATCTTTGGTTACCTCGTACCAAGGAAGAGAAAGAATCCAATCAATATAGTTGCGGACTACTGTGGCCTCGGCGCTCATTGGGCTCATCATCTTGAGCTTTTTAAGCTCTTTTTTAACCCTAAGAGTAGCCTCTTTAGACATTTTCTTATTCTTGATCTTTTCTTCTAATTCTTGAATTTCATTTTTAAACTCGTCCCGTTCCCCCAACTCTTTCTGAATAGCCTGCATTTGCTCATTCAGATAGTACTCTTTCTGAGTTTTCTCCATTTGCTTTTTTACGCGAGTACGAATTTTTTTCTCGACTTGCAGAATTTCTATTTCACCCTGCATTAATTCGTAAAGGCGCTCAAGCCGCTTAGCAGGACTCTCGGTTTCTAGAATAGCCTGCTTGTCATTCAGCTTGAGCGAGAGATGGGCCACAATAGTGTCGGCTAAGCGAGCGGGATCATCGATAGATGCTACGCTCATCAGCATTTCTGGTGGAATACGCTTATTAAGCTTTACGTATCCTTCGAAAACCGCATGTACCGAACGCACCAGGGCTTCCATTTCTACCGTGCGATCAACTGTTTCAAATACTTCTTCCACTTCTACTTGAAAAAAGTGCTCATTGCTGTGGAATTTGCGAACACGCGCTCGCCGTTTTCCTTCCACCAGCACTTTAACCGTGCCATCGGGCAAGCGAAGAAGCTGATTTATTGTTCCCAACGTACCAACTGAAAAAATATCATCTGGCGCTGGCTCGTTAGTCTTCGCCTTCTTTTGCGCAGCGAGAAGTACATCTTTGTCATGGCACATAGCCTCTTCCAAAGCATTAATTGACTTCTCGCGCCCCACAAAAAGCGGCACCACCATATGAGGAAAAACGATAATGTCCCTGAGCGGCAACAATGGCACTACCCGGGTCTTCTTTTCTCCGTGTTCCTTCTTGTCGAAGAACATGCGCAATATGTCCTTTACCCGCTTTTTGCGGGCGACCAAGAGCCCTTTCTCAAACTGACCAGGGCTCAACTTGTTCTAATTGCGGGCTCACAAATCCTCGCGGCCTTCTATTTACTTTATCTATAACACGCGAAGCATTCTATTTCGACGCACGCGCTAAAAACCTGCATGAAAAAAACCTGCGTGTTTGTCTACCTTTCTGCCTCATGATTGAAACCAAACTCTACCGACTAGCCGGCACATACAACTTTGACTTCAAGTCGATCACCTAATTGCAAGCGACACTTTCCATTAAACCTCAATTTAGCGGGAACTGTTCCCTCAGAAGGCGCAAATTCAAAACCATCGTCCATACGACACTTGATTGTTTCTCCGCTTTGGCGAACTACATCCACATGAATAAAATGCCCGTCGGAAGGAGCGTGTTTCAGATCGATAGACTGAGGAGCGCCAACCATTTGCGCAATCTTAGTTAGCGATTCACCGTAATCAGGCTTGCAAATCGAATCGATAAAGCCATTCTCTTGGAGAGAATCGACTGCCTCGCGATAACGAATTGCCACTCCGTAGGCTTCATCGCTTCCTTCTTTGCATCTGCTGGGATTACCGTGGTTATCTACAGCCCCAATAACCGCTAAATAGGCTTCGCGTTTTCGGTTCAAACCGGTTCCATCATCCAAGTTTTGTAAATATTCCACGTAATCGCTAACGTCCTTCATCTGACTACGTCCAAATGCTGTATCACAAACACTATAAACGCATTTTCGCCCGGTTTGTGGTTTAGATGGATTGATGGGCAAACAGTAGCAACCTTCCGAACCAGAGAAACCATCGCAACCCTTACAATCGTCGTCACTTGCACATGACTTCCCACAGGCGGGCTCTAAAAAAAGCTTTGGATTATTACAGCCGTTAGGTTCCGAACAGTCGTCCTCATCGGAAACAATCACGACTAGCAGACGTGAACCTGGGCGTAGAAACCCTGCGTTGGGGCCTACCTGGTTAACAGAGTTTTCAATCGCCCTACGCATGACCTCCAGTCCCATTTCTTGGCCCGACCCTAAGGTACCTTGCCTAATCAATTTCCGAACGTTATCCAAAAAAGCGGAATCCATGTTTTCGGAAGAAAGGATGGGGCCTATAGAGTTGCCCTGAGAATCTTTCGCTATTTGCAGAAAACCGTTTTCCTTTGCGTAGCTAGTACAGGAGCGGCCCGACCATTGGCTACAATCGGTGACGCTTTGCGATATACTTGTGGTTACTACCCCAATCTGAAAATCGTTTTTTATAGGCGACTTAGCTAAGTTAGTTATGAATGTATGGAGCTGACTGACAACCTTCTCTTGTTCTTCGAACATCGACCCTGAATTGTCGATCACGAAAAGAATATCGGTGGAAATCGAAGGAGGTAGCGAAAGGCTAGATTCGCAGTGCTCAAGTACCTCATCTGGTGCTTTACCGCAGGTACAGGCCGACAATGCCAGCCCTAAGGTTACTGTGAATAATTTTGTACCAAACCAATCACGACCGGGTGAAAAAGCATGTGGTTGAATCATAATAGTTTCTCCTAAGCTAATGACCAATTCATTCTGAGAAGCGACTGGAATTACGAACTCCCATTAGCCAAGCAGTCATATATTCTTCCAGATCGCCATCCAAAACCGAGCCAACATTTCCTTTTTCTATTCCGGTACGATGATCCTTCACCATTTGGTAAGGATGCAGCACATAGGAGCGAATCTGGGAACCGAAAGCAATATCCATTTTTTGACTCTCTACCTGATCTCGCTGCGCTTCTCGTTTCTTCATTTCTCTCTCGTATAGCCGAGAGCGTAGAATTTTCCAGGCCACATCACGATTGCGACTTTGACTACGCTCGTTTTGTACGGATACCACTATCCCCGTAGGTATATGGGTAATGCGTACTGCACTAGAGGTTTTGTTGACTTTCTGTCCTCCTGCTCCTGATGCCCGAAAAGTATCGATACGTACGTCGTTTTCTTCGACGTCAATTTGAATGTTGTCTTCTACCTGAGGGTAAACATAAACCGAGGCAAAGCCGGTTTGACGTTTGCCATTGGAATTAAAAGGACTAATGCGTACCAGCCTATGCACTCCAACCTCTGCCTTTAAAAAACCGTACGCGTACTCACCATCAATTTGCAGCGAGCAGTTTTTCAAACCCGCTTCCTCGCCAGCAACAAAATCGTTTAGTTCGACTTTCCAGCCTTTGGTCTCGCAATAACGGGTATACATCCGCAGCAGCATTGCTGCCCAATCCATGGAATCGGTCCCACCTGCTCCGGCATTAATGTCTAAATAGGCGCTGGCCCGATCATCATGACCAGAAAGCATACGTTTTAATTCTATAGAAGCTAGTTGACGGTCAAGTTCATCCAGGCTTTCCTCTACTGATTTCCACTCATTATCGTCTTGCAACTCGGTGACCAGTTGAAGCAGCACTTCGGCATCTTCCAATGCTTGTTCACTGCGCTTATATTCTAGTACCCCGGTTTCGCAATCTGATTTTTCTTTCAGTATTACTTGGGCTTTCTCTCGGTCATTCCAAAAATCTGGTTTTTGCGCTAAATGCTCGATTTCAGAAAGCCGCGCTTGTTTGGCGGGAATGTCAAAGACGCCCCCGAAGAATGCGAAGCCTTTCTTTGATGTCATTAACTCTTAGCTGAAGATCTGCCATGTTGGGTCACCTTAAGTATTATGATGGTTTACTTATCAAACCATCGCTTTTCTACCTCTTCTCGTTCATCTTTTCGCCTTAAAAAAATCGGAGTGCCTTCAGATGGAGTTTGAGAGGTGGAATCGTCCACGCGAATGGCTGCAGGAGCAATTTGTTCGGCAGCAGAAACGGGTTCAGTTTTCTGGGAATGGAGTGAATTCAGCGAAGAGAGATAGTTAGCCACTGCTTCTCTCACAATGGCGCCAATAGGACGCTCCATTTGCTGCGCCACGTTATGGATAGCATCAGACATTTCTGGGGACATGCGTAAGGCTAAAAGACGAGCATTAGCCAAAGCTTTGGTCAGTTCCTCTAGGGCGTTACTGACCAAAGCAATTTGAAAATCCCCTGCATCTATCATTGCTCGAATTTTGCGAACTAAGTCATCACGGTTAAACCACGCATCGCCTAACCATACGCATTCCGAATCAAGATCGATCTCAAAGTCCATTGTGTTCCCTTTTATTGGTTTTTTTTATTAGTGAAGCCGTGTTTATTTCCATACTTCGTGACCGTCCACGACTGGACCTTCTACACAAATCTTCATAAGATTACCTTGGTGACTTTTTACTGCGCATCCTCTACAAATCCCCAAGCCACATGCCATTCTAGCTTCTAAACTTGCCTGAACTGTAACAGAGGGAGGAGTCATTCGCGTAACTACTTCCATCATTTTTTCCGGTCCACAAGTATAGACTTCTGGCGACATATTTCCTGAAAGCCATTTTTCTAACAGTACGGTTACTCGTCCGCGAACTCCCCTGGAACCGTCTTCCGTACTAATTTCTAATTTCGTGACCGAATCCAATTCCTCAATAAGTTTCAAGTCGTTTGCACTTCGTCCGCCATAAAGTAATACCGGCAAAGGTCGCCCAGTAAAAAGCTTGGAGAAATGCAAGAAAGGAGCAACGCCGATTCCCCCAGCCACAAAGATTGCTTGCGCACTCGGTTCGGCAGGTAAGCGAAAAGCAATTCCTAGCGGCCCCAGCACCCGGAAACGGTCTCCTGGAGAGCATTGCGCTAGCAAAGAGGTGCCTCGCCCGACTTGGTGAATGAAAAACTCGATACGCCCTTCTTGCGCTCGCAAAAAAGTAAAAGGTCGAGCCAGAAGCGGGTCTTTACTCGGCGATCCGACCGGAAGCGCCGATAACATTGCAAACTGACCAGGCTCGGCGGCAGCAGCGATGTTTGGTGCTTCGATCCCTAATACAAAGTAACCAGAGCCAAGATCGCGGCGAAAAAGCACCACTCCTTCTTCATGAAAACGAGAATTCATGACGCACACGCTACCTTTGCCGCGGCAGCAAGGCAACTAGCTTCTTTTAATAAATCGAAGCCAATTTAAAACCCGCCGGCTACTTTCAGGCGCCTATGATCAATTATCGCTGGCCACCCGGCTTCCGACGCTCACCTTGATCTCGCAACCTCACATATTCAGCATAACAACGCTCGGCCTCGTCCAACTTGGCCAGGATTTCTTCTACCAGACATTCACTCGGCTCGCTGTCTTCGTTCCGATATTTTGAAGAGAAATTCAACCACCCTCCGGTCTCGCTAATCCTGGACATTTTCCAGGAACAACAGCCCTTTTGCACGGTAATTTCTCGACAGCGTTCATTTGCTACCCGAGAAGGAGACCATTCGGTGATACACCGTAGATTACCACCGTAAAAAACAAACAGATTTAGAACTACCTTTTCAAAAAAATCTCCTGATCGGTCATCGAAAATCTCTAAATCAGAAACCACAAAAACATCATTCTCTAGAAGCAGAGCTAGCCGACCGCCACAAGACTCAAAGTAGAGTTCTCGGCCTACTATGTGAGCACGAGCAGATCCTCTTTCATTTCTGCCCTGCCCATCAAAGTAGCCTAGTAGATCAGAGATATGGCTACGCGGAATCCGCAACGACATACTCAATACTTCACATCCTACCAAATAGGGTTCCATCGTCACCTCGACCACTTCCTCACGTTCATCCAAAGAAAAGTCCCGAAGTGAACTCAAAATTCCCAGGCAACCCCCATCTAATCCTTTGGCAATATGCGCGAAGGCCGGTACATTTCTTTTTGATGATTAATCTCGCTTTGTCCTTAGCTGCATTTGCGGGAATCTTCCTTGCCGTTCCCGCTGAGTATGCGACAGCCAGATCTCGGTCGCACAGTGCTGTTCTAGATCGCATTGTCGCAGTAATTGACAAGCAACCACTTCTGCTCTCGGAGCTAGAACTAGAAGCGCGAATGGTTCTGGTTAGTCAGGGGGAACCGGAAGCGGCTTTCACGCCTCTTTCAGAAAACAGATTGGCCGTTGCTTTGGAATATACCATTGGGCAACGACTAGCCTACTTGGAAGCCCAAAGATTAGGTGTTTTTGAGGTAGAAGAAAATGATGTTCAAAAGGAGGTAAAGCAATGGGAAACTCAAATCGGAGGACCAAGCAATTTTTTAAAGTTTATGAAAAGATACGGTTTATCTCGAGAACAAATCAATTCAGTAGTTAGTCGCGGTTTGAGAGCTTCCCGATTTTTGGATAGCAAACTGAAGCTTGCTCTCCGAGCCAGCCGGCAAGAAACAACCCCCGATCTTTTACGCTCTCTTACTCAGAAACAGATAAAAGAGCTGCGCTCTCGCACTGAGATACGTGTTTTGCCACCCTTCTCTTCTTATCAACAAGCGCATACGTCTTCTTCACATGGCAATCAAACCAATGGCTCCCTCGAATATCTTCATGCAAAGTGAGAACCCGCTTTCTTATGTACTGCGTAACATGACCCCAGACGATCTTCCGCAAGTCATGGCCATTGAGAAAAGAGCTTTTCGCTATCCATGGTCGGCGCAAATGCTTGAACGGGAGATGGAGCACGCCTGGTCTACATTGCTGGTAGCCGAAAGCCAGGAAGTTTCTGGCGTTCGCCTGCTGGGCTTTATTATTTATTGGCTGATACACGACGAAGTGCACATTCTCAATATTGCTACCGATCCTTCCGTACAACGCCGCGGCATCGCTCGCTCCTTACTCTCTGAATGCATTGCTCGCACACGCACGCGCAACGCTGGTCTGGCAACCCTGGAGGTGCGCCAATCTAATAATGCAGCCAGAGCGCTTTACGAATCATTTGGGTTTCGCGAAATCGGAATACGTACGCGATACTACTCCGAGGGAGAGAACGGCGAAGAAGATGCGGTTGTAATGCTCTTGCGTCTTGATCAAAATCATTGACCATTTTATTCCGCTCCTCCTATCCTCTCTAGATTAATGGTTTTTCAGAAAGTCAGTTGCCAAACTCGCCGGAAGATTCGGGGATAACCCCAAATATAATCGACAGGCTGACTTTGCCAGCCAGGAGCAAAAAATGAGGTTTTGCACTGCCTTAGGAGAGAAACGTTGGCTACTGAAAGAAATCTCTACGAAGTTTTGGGTGTAAATCGCAATGCCACGAACGAAGAGATTAAAAAAGCTTATCGCCGAGCAGCTAAAAAGTATCACCCGGATGTTAACCCAGGAAACAAAGAAGCTGAGGAGCGCTTTAAGGAAGCCACCTCCGCTTTTGAAGTGCTTGGCGATTCAAAAAAACGGGCTTTGTATGATGAATTTGGCCCCGACGCGATAAAAATCGGGTTCGACGAAGAAAAGGCACGAGCATACCGGCAATGGAGAGCGGGTCAGTCTAATCGAGCTAGCCAGGGCATCCCTGGTTTTGGCTACGGAGAAGAATTTGACCTGGGAGACATTTTAGGAAGTCTCTTTGGTGCTCGACGAAAAGAGCGCAGTGGCCCTACCGCACCTGCCGCATCGGTTGGCGAAGATTTAACCATGGAGATAGATATCAGCCTTAGGGAAGCAGTAATGGGAGCGGAACGTTCTCTAACTTACCAAAGGCCCAGTCGGTGCGACCGTTGCAATGGAACCGGAATGCAGCCAGGAAGCCTCCGAGGAAACCGGGGACGAATCTGCCCAGAATGCAACGGGTCGGGACAAACCCGCACAAAACGAGGTCCCATCGGCTTTTCGGGTACTTGCTCTTACTGCGGAGGAACTGGCAAAGTCGCTGAACAGTGTTCTAAGTGCAAAGGAAGCGGGTTAGTCTCTGAGCCCGCGCGGGTCACTTTTAAAATTCCCGCTGGTATCGCTCACGGTTCCAGGATTAGGCTAGCTGGTCAAGGCGGAGCTGGAGAGCACGGAGGACCTCCTGGAGACCTTTACCTCGTACCAATCATTGCTCCCCACCCTTTCCTTCATCGAGAAGGTTCTGATCTTCATATGGCTTTGCCTGTTACCGTGGGAGAAGCGTTCAACGGTGCCGAGGTATCAATACCTACCTTCCATGGAAGGGTTACCATTACTATTCCTCAAAATTCGCAAAGCGGGCGCAAGCTACGACTTCGCGGCATGGGAGTACCTGATTTAAAAGGTAAAGCTCGAGGTGACATGTATGTTGAGCTGCTTGTTGTTTTGCCATCTTCAAGCGATTCAGCAAAAAGAATAATCAAGGATTTAGAAAGCTGCTATTCAGGCGACGTGCGTGCCGATGTAAACTTGTGAAGACCCGCAAATCTACTCTAGCGAGCTACATATATGGGATGGTTAAATTTTTTAAAGAGCAGTCCAGAAAAGAAGCTCAAAAACCTGCAAAGAAAAATATCTGAAAAGTATGGTCCCGCCGAAAACCGACAACGTGCGCTCCATCAACTCGTCGACTGGGGAACACCAGAAGCCATTTCGGTATTAATGACGAGATTTACTATCAACGCCGAGCCTTCGATTACTGACGCGGAAGAAAAAGATTTTGTTTGTCAGAAAATTATCGATTTCCAAGAAAAAGCGGTTGCTCCCCTGCAGTCATTCCTTCGTCGTAGTGAAGTGGCTACCAGTTGGGCGGTAAAAATACTTGATCAGATAAGCGACCCCTCCTCGCTTGTGGCGTTCTACACCGAAGTCTTGTCGAGTTTAGGTCCCGAATATACCCGCGATCCGGAAAAAAAGACGGTTTTAATTAGCACCTTGGGAGATTTGCAGGGAGAAGAAATAGCCGCTACGCTCATCCCCTTTTTAGAGGACCCGTCGGATGAGGTACGTATTGCCGCCGCTCGTTCTTTAGCGCAGCATCCAAATGAAATTATGCGCGAACCTCTGTTACAGGCTTTTGTGCACTCTAGCGATCGAGCTCGGGTTGTACATGCAATCGCCGGCACTCTGGCCGATACTGGGTTTGGCGTACAGGGCTTTCGAGAGAAGATCACAAAATCACTCCCCGAAGACTTCTACCTGAGTAAGTCTGGGGTTGTAAAACGGCGCGAAAGCTAAACCTACAGATTTTTTTTGCGGTTAATAACTCGACAGCAGGACAATTTTTGCCGGGTCGCCATTGCATATAAGTGGGTTGAGAGGTTAGATCAAGAGGTGCGTAAATCTAGCAAGTCGTGCGATGAACCCCAAAAAAGCGAAGCCAAAGAACGGCGACCGAGTGCTCTATCTTTCCGCTTACTAGAGCGTATGGCGCAATCGTTAGAACGTACACGTTCTTCGGTGGAAGTAATAGAGGATCACCTTTCTATAGCGCGCGAACTTGGCGAAGCTCGCTTGGCATTTGTTTCGCGCTTCGATGTTCAACAAAACTCTTTAGTAGTGGTCGCAGTACGCGGGCGCACAGACGAGAATGTGGTAGCTGTAAAACCGGGAGAAGGCCCAATTGGAAATGCCTTTTCTTCGGGAAATTTTTGCGGCAAGGAATCTACCCTTCTGGCTATTCCCTTGTGGGAAAACCAAAAAACAATTGGAGTGCTTTCCATTGTGGGCGCTAAAAAGCGCGTGGCTGCCAGCCTTTGGCGTGCATTGGCAAGTCATATGATTGGTGCACAGAAAGCTGCGCATGCGCGTGACACCGCCCTTCGGCGAAACCGCGATCTTGAAACCGCGCTAGCTGGTCTGCGTAATCTAGAACACTCCCGAGATGAACTTTTGGGGAACGTATCCCACGAATTAAAAAATCCGCTAACTACCATTAAAGCCTATCTCTCCATGGCTCGCCAAAACCGGCTTGGCGATCTAACTGAAAAACAAAGGCATGCCTTAGAAGTATGCAATCGAAATGCTGACCGCCTATTACGCTTAATTAATGACATGCTTCTAATGGCACGATTGCAATCAGGAAAAATGTCGCTTGCAGATAAACCTTTTGGTCTGCGAAGTATTACTCAAGCTGCATTAGAAAACTTAGCCCCTCTGGTCTCGTCTAATAAGATCAATTTGGTTTTGGCGCCTGGAAGAGAAGTATTCATTAAAGGAGACCGGGAAAAACTTCTCGAAGCCATTGTCGTTCTTTTGGAGCATAGAATTCTGCACCATCCGCCTTGTGGTTCCATTCAACTAATGCTTCATGCAAAAAACGGTATTGCTTGTTTAGCAATCAGCGATAGCGGAAAAGAGATTCGTGCCGAAGATATTCCCAACCTACTTTACGGCTTTTCCCGAGGTAGAAAAGGCGGTTGGCGGCTCGGAACCATTGAATTTAGCTTGGCTATGGTAAAGCAGGTTGTTCAGCTACATGGAGGAACTGTATCGGTCTCTAAACGCGCAGAAGGTACGGCGCTAGAAATAAAACTTCCACTTTTCGCTGGAATTGTTGAATCAAATCAAGACGTTTTTGAACCCCATGACGGTGCGATATTGATTGTGGAGGACGACGACGACTGCCGGGAAGTGCTTCTTCAAGTATTACAATCTGAAGGAATACGCGTTTCCGGTGCCGCCAATAGCCAGAACGCAATCCAAATACTAACCTATTCACGGCCAGCATTAGTGCTTTTAGATTTGCGACTGGGACGCCAAGGAGAAGATGGTCGTCAGGTGCTACAGCATTTAAGACACGATCCTCGATTAGCTCACATTCCGGTTTTTGTAATTTCGGGGACTACCGAGTCTTCAGCCGGCTTTAGGTATGATGGCCCCGAACATATTGATGATTTTTTTGAAAAGCCACTCAATATGCCTCGCTTGCTCAACAGGATTCGCGAAATTATTCGTCCTTTAAATAAAGATTTACCCAATCATCCTAAAAGTTTTTAGGAGAGTCTGCTGCTTCACCAAGCCCGACAAGCTCGATTCCTATACGCTTAGCAACCGAGAAAACCCTTTCATCACGATAAAACTCACCAAAAACAATCCGTTTTATACCTGAATTAGCAATCATTTTAAAACAAGGCCAACAAGGACTCGCCGTTATGTAGATGTCGGCGCCATCAATTGCGACTCCATTTTTTGCTGCTTGAAGAATGGCATTAGCTTCGGCATGAATGGTGGCTATGCAGTGCCCATTTTCCATAGTATGCCCCACCTCGTCACAATGGGGCAGCCCCCTGATAGAACCATTGTATCCGGTGGATAGAATTGTCCGGTTCCTAACAATTACTGCCCCCACGTGTTTGCGATCACAAGTAGCCCTGGTTGCAACCACCTTGGCAATTTCCATGAAGTATTCATCCCAACTTTTCCGCTCTCTCATACTTACCCCTATCGAAATACTCTACCAACCCTTTATCCCACGCTTTGGTAAACCTGGGAAGGGACACTTCCAAGTCAGGGAATCAACCACATATTTTAATCAGCAGACTCCTGGGAAGCTGCCGAAAAGGGGACGTAAATGAGAGTTTGGTTCTTGGTTATAGCCTGGATTTTGTTGCCATTTACTGCTGTTATCGCCTCAACTACCGAAACTTCCAGTATTTTGCGCGAGATCAGAGGTAAGGTTCAAAAAATCGATAAAGCGAGTAAGCAAGTAACTATTCTACAAGCAACAAAACTTCCGCTCATACTTCAGCTAGATTCAACAACCACTATATTTGTTGACGGTCGGTCAACTACTATTGAAGAGATACAAACTGGAACTGAAATTCGCGCCTCTTATGAATGGAAAAAAGGGCTCAACCGAGCTCAGTGGGTCGAGCTTTTACGCGATTCCTAATTCTTAGACTTGTTCCAACCCAACTTCATTTTTACGGGTACGATGATGAAAAGTGATTGCATTAAATCGCCGAATTAGTCTTTTTGCTTCCGCATAAGGAAGATCCCAGGAAGCAGTAACCGCGCGGGATTGAGCTCGGTGATCTGGTTTTGGGTGGCGCCAGTAATCAGGGAAATGAATACGAGCTCCATGCTCTTTGGAAAATTTTTCTGCGACCAAATCAAAGCGAGAGCCCGGATAGTAGGTGTAAGTGTGGTCTACAAACACCACCAGTCCGGGATGAGGCTTTTCCGTTATGAACCGATCAAAAAAATCCAAATTTTCTTGCAGAGTTTGCCGGGTTTCGCCAGGATGATTGAACAAGGTTCCCAACATGTATTGAACCCCGTGTTGGTCACACAGATCCAGGATTTTTAAAAAATGCTTTACGTATTGCGCAGGTGTTTTTGTTTTCTGCATAATAGTTAGCATTTTCTCGGAAGCCGTTTCAAATCCGAAATAAACAATTGCTCTTGCTTTTGCCAAAAGTTCCACGTCTTCGAAATCTAGTTGGTCGGCCCTCACTTCTAAAGCCGGAGCCGGTCCACTAGAAATCTTGCTTACTTCCTGCAAAAATTCTCGACGCCACCTTGGATTGACTCCGAAGATAGCGTCTTGAATAGTTACGTAATCCTTAGAATGTTCCAAGGCACGATGATACTGACGCAAAGCATGTTCAAGGTCGCTTAGCTCTTTGTAAGTCCAGTGTTCCTGACAATATAGACAAGAATGCGGACAACCGCGGCTAAGAAAAATTGAACCGATAGTGTATGGGTATGTCCAGTCCCATTCGATTTCGCTCAAAAGAACAGGTTCACCCCATACTTGCCGGATACACGAAGGACGAATCGGATTACGACATATTTCTAATAGAATTTTTTCTCCTGCACCACGAACTATTAGATCAAAAGGAGTATTATCACTCTCAAAATCCGATGGAAGCACCGTAGGATGCCATCCTCCCACTAAAATAGGTGCCTGGGGCGCAATAGACCTCAGAATCCTCCCTACCTCCATACTTCCCAAATACTGAAAAGAAGCCCAACAAGATACGCCGGCAACTTTAAAATTAAATCGGGAAAGAGCTTGTTCCATTCGGTTCAAGTATCGAGAATCTGCTGAACTTGGTAGCCCAAGTTCAGCAGTTACATCAAAAACCTCAACATCTATTCCCTGTGCACGCAAATAGGAATACATCAAATGAAGCGGGGTAGATGTCCATGGCCTATCTAATTCTTTCAAATGCAAAGGAGGAGGAGACACAATCAAAAGATCTGTCATGTTTGGCCCGAAGAAAGGGTTGCAGACATCGCGGAAACATGTTTTAAATAGCACAAAGTATAAAAAAGACAAAGGGGCGGTTCCATGAGTTCTGATGAAAACGTAGTTTATTCAATGGCTAATATTTCAATAACTGCCAGCACATTCGATTACATAAGAAGACTTATGGATCTAGGAGCGATTGAGGGTGGGATTCTTAATGAAAAAAGACCGTCAGAGGAATTGTTGCCATTATTTAACGCAATGCATCACATACTTGGCGGAGGAAAGGTGCAAATCAAAATCGAACAAGAAGGAAATTCTGAAATTATCAATAATCTGCGAAACCTTCTCGAACGCTCGATTTTAGATTCAAACATGTGTGCCAAAAACGAAAAATATGTCGTTGCGCTCCAAGGATAGATTTCCAAAAGATCATCAATTTCCCTGACACAGCTATAGCTGCGATAATGAAAAAACGTGTGCGAGAATGGGTGCGAATGCTACCCATTACAGAACTTGAAAAAATGCTAGGGTGGCAACCACTGCTGATTTTCGTGGTTTTTGTAATAATTATATCTTTTATAGGGAAACACGCAACTCTTAATGGTTTTTTTTATTTTGAATCCTTGTGGTCTATTCCCGTTTCTGCTGGTGCATTATTTTTTTTTATTATGGCAAGAGCATATCGGCACAAACCAAAATATTTTGCGATTTGTCTATTGGTGGCAGATTCTCTTGTCCACGCATATTTTGCAACTATCATAATAACTTCAACAGGTTACGGCTCAATTGTTTTTACAGCACCGTGGATTTTTTGCGGAGCACTCCATGGAGGATATTTGCGGACTACTTTCTCTGCTCCCTTTATGGGAATTGGGATAACGACAGTTACTATCATAGCATTGTTTCTGAGCAAGACACCTTTTGACCTAGCGTTATGCGCGCTAACGGGTTTTATAACCATATGCTCAGCGTTCATTTTTGGCAACTACGCCGTCTATAGAGTTCGCATGCAGCGGGAATCGGAGCAACTTCGCAGTGCAGTTCTGGCACAGAGACTTCGTGAAGAAGCCGGAAGAGTAGATCAGCTTTCAGTTTTTGCTAATCGAGTAGCAATGTTTAATCATGATATTCGCAATACGCTGACTATTGCTATTGGAAACACTTCTTTATTGGAACGCCTAATTTTTGAAGAGCCTTCTGAAGAAGATCTCAATAAAGCGATTCAGAAGGTTCGGAAAAGCCTGTCTACTTTGTCCGCTAATTTGCGTTCTATGGCCGATCTGTCCAGAGAACATCTGACAACTTTCCAAGAAATGGAAAGAATAGAGATTATACCAATGGCAGAAATAATTATCGAAAATATTCGGCCTCAATTTGAAAACATACAATTTACTATCGATCTTTCCAGAATTAGTAGAAGCGTTGCCTCTCTGATTAGTGGCGGAAGCATATCTTTGCGCCGTATACTGGAAAACTTGGTAATCAATGCTTGCGAAGGTAACGGAGATAAAGCAGCACAAAATGTACTACTAAATTTTCTAGAGAAAACTGACCTCATTGAAATCCAAGTTAAAGACGATGGCCCAGGTTTTTTGGAAAACCAATTAGCCTCAAGACCCCAAATTTTTAGGACAACTAAGCCAGAAGGCTCGGGCTTGGGATTATACACCGCAGAACAACTGGTGTTGGCCAGCGGAGGGCTTCTGGAAAAAAGCAATGTACCTTCGGGAGGAGCGATGGTGAGTATAAAACTACCCAAGGCGACACCTATATGAGCGGAGCATTGGTTTTCCAGCATGCAATTAGCTTGGTTCGCAACCAGTCATTGACTTCAAGCGCCGAAAAGGATGTGGTTACCGTTCTAGATGCTGCCCGACCAGGAACGTCTGAATTCTCCTATGCTTTGGGCATTGAGGCCAACCTTCCTAGGGCAGATCTTCTGCTTAGAGGGGCGGCAATTTACCTCATGTCTTGTGCAACAAATTTTGCTGACGATCTTGCCGATGGTGAAGCTTGTTATGTACCTGCCCGGGCAGCGCCAACTGCTCAATTTATTTTACAGAATCTCTTCTTCCAGGTACTGATGCGAGCAAATTTTCCCAACCAGATTCTCGCCGAGGCTGCCGAAGATTTGGTGGCCTCGGCGAGCGCTCAACATCTAGAGGTACAGACCAGTGAATGGAACGCCAAGGTGGCAATCCCTGTGGCGCAAGGGTTGGGAGGTCGACAGTGCTCGGCGTATTTGCGCATTCTGTGGTATGCAACGCGCTTGCAGCATAAGTCTGTATCGGTAGGCACTGATTTAGGTAACATAGTGCAGATTGGCCACGATTTAAGAACCCATGATCCCCGCTTCTTTTCTATGAACAAAGCTGACCGCAATACAGTACTGCTTTGGGCGCAAGAAGCGCTCCATCGGCTATATTTAGAAAACCTACCTGGGGTAAATGCTACTATCCGATCCGTAGAAACTTATTTCGACCCGGAAACTTGGCCTAAACCAATAACCTGATCTAATATTTGGTGCGCAATTTCATGCTTGGAGTTTTTGGGCAAGGGAATTACCTGATTATTACGAGTGATTAAAGTAACTCGGTTAGTCTCCTCAGCAAATCCACACTTCTCTTCCTGAATGTCATTTGCTGCAATTAAGTCTAGTTTTTTCTGCAAGAGCTTTGCGCGAGCATTCTCCAAAACATGTTCGGTTTCTGCCGCAAAACCAACAAAAACAGGACGATTTTGCGCAGATGCCTGGGAAACTGATTCTACGCATTGCGCAAGCACATCAGGAGTTCGAACAAATGTAATACTTTCACTCCCTGCCTTCTTTTTTATTTTTTGCGAGTTGAAGCATTCTGGTTGGTAGTCAGAAACCGCGGCTGCAGCAATAAATAAATTCGCCTCATGCACTGCGGCAAGAGCTGCGCTGGCCATCTCCTGAGCAGTGGTTACACTCTGCAGCTCAACATCTCGGGGAACAGGAAGCTGGCTAGGTCCGGAAATCAGTAACACGCGCGCTCCCCTTTGCGCTGCCGCCCGGGCTACTGCGTACCCCATTCGCCCAGATGAAGGGTTAGAGAGAAAACGAACCGGATCTATCGGCTCGCGGGTTGGTCCTGCGGTCACCACTACCCGCCATCCCTCGAAGTCTTTAGGAGATAGAAGAGATTCCGCAGCTTCCAAAATATCGATTGGCTCGGACAATCGCCCCATTCCTTCTACGCCTTCTGCAAGCATTCCGGCAACTGGCCCCACCAATGAATAGCGCGCATGTGCAAGTAAAGCCTGCACGTTTTCTTGCGTAAGTGGGTTTTCCCACATTGCATAGTTCATTGCTGGAGCAATCAGCACTCGACATTGAGAGGACAACACAGAAGAAGTAACCGAATCATCGGCCATTCCCGCCCTTATTCGAGCAATCAAGTTTGCGGTTGCCGGGGCAACAATAAAGAGATCCGCCATCCGACCAATTTCAAGATGCCCAAAGGTCGAATCAGGACGAGCATCGAAAAGGCCTGTTCGCACCGGATTACCAGTTAACGCCTGAAAGGTAAGAGGAGTGACAAATTCCTGGGCATTGGACGTCATTACTACGCGAACTGCGGCTCCTCGTTTCATCAGCAGGCGCGCCAATTCGCATACCCGGTAGACCGCAATTCCGCCGCCAACCCCCAACACCACCGTTTTTTCGTTCAAAAAACTCATTCTTGGCACCGCACGCGAAAGAACTAAAACCACAGAAATTTGCGCCTCTTTTTTCCGTCGGGAGATGTTTTCAACACTGAGTTGTTTCTTTTCATGGAAGAAAGAGTAGCTTCCACTTCGACTGCCATGTTTTTTGCCCGCGAGTAGCGCGCTTCGGGATCGACTTCTAAAGATCGAACGACAATTTTGTCTAGGTAAGTACTAATTCCTGGAAGCCGCTGTGATGGCAATTTAAACCGTCCAACCGGAATTTCACCAGTTAGAGATTCGTACAAAATAACACCCAGTGAAAAAATATCAGTGCGCTCATCTACCGCATGAGCATCTTTGCGCTGTTCTGGCGACATGTAATGCAGCGTGCCCATGGCAGTAGAAACTCCGGTTAGATTTTCAAACGCATTGCCATCGCTAAAACCAGCTAATCCGAAATCGACTACTTTGGCGTGAAACTGGTCGTCGACCAAGATATTTTCTGGTTTCAAATCGCGATGAATAACTCCTCGTTCATGCGCATAATCTATGGCCCGAGCTACTTGTGAAATAATTCGTAAGTTCTGGAAAATCGACGCTGACCGAGTCATCATCAGTTCCCGTAAAGAGCGGCCTTCGCAGAATTCCATAACAAAAAACCAAGTTTGCGTCTCCTGATGACAGCCACGATCGATGATATTGACAATGTTTGGATGAGAGAGCGCTGCCAAAGCGGCTGCTTCTTTTTCAAACCGGCGCACATATTCCTGATTTCCTTTGGCAAGAGCAGAGGAAAGGAATTTGATGGCTACATCTCGCCCGAGGGAGCATTGCCGAGCTTTCCATACTTCTCCCATTCCTCCGCGGCCTAGAAGCTGTACCATCTGGTAACCAGGCAATTCTTTTGGCTTACAAACAGTGGTAATTGCGCCCTCAGTATTTTTTTGTTGTCTAACCGGGGGTCGGGAAGAAACAAAGCGTGATATTGCCTTTTGCTGGTAAGTTGTATCTCCTATATCTCCGGTTCTGTCTTTGTCTACGTCTTCTTTAGCAGGGCATCCAGCAATAGCGACGGGCGTGGGACGTACGTCTTGTCGTTGAACCACAAAATGAAGCTTACATTGGCAAAGAATTCGCTGCCCGGTCACGTATACGGAAACATCGTGTACATGGCCGCAATTTGGACATTTTTGCCGAGGCGTTGCCTGGGACAAGTAAGCCTCCCATAAAATTGGTCCGAATCCCTTGCTAGGAAACGGTTTTTTTAGCCCCAGAAGTAGCGATTTCCTGGCATCCTAGCACTTGAAACACCGGCACTGCATCTTGCTTTCCCTTTACTTTAGCCGCAGGCAAAGCAAGTACACTAAACTCATTTCCCGTACGCTGTATTGTTTGTGCGCTTACCACTATCTGCCCTTCACACGCAATGCTACATAGCCGAGAAGCAAGGTTTACTGAATCACCGATGGCAGTATATTCCAATCGTTTCGAAGAACCCATGTTTCCTACCACTGCCAGCCCAGTGTTTATCCCTATTCCCATGCCTACCGGGCTTTTACCCTGAGAAACTCGGGATTCATTGTAGTTTTTTAAACGTTGCATCATTCCCACTCCCGCGCGAATTGCTCGGGAAGCATCGTCTTCCCGATGCACCGGAGCCCCCCACATAGCCATAATGCAATCGCCTATGAACTTGTCTAAAACGCCTCCCTGAGCAAAAACTTCTTCCACCATTTCTTCAAAATATTCGTTCAGTAAAGCCACAATTTCTTGAGGCTGCGAACGTTCGGTCATGGAAGTAAAGCCACGAATATCCGCAAATAGAATAGTAACCTCACAAAGCTCTCCACCCTTTTTAAGCTCTAACTGACCCTTTTGCGCTTGCTCTACCAGAGCAGGTGAAAGAAATCGCGAAAGATGGACCCTGGTCTCCGCTTCCTGCTCAATTCGCCGGGCAAGCTCGGCATTCTCGATAGCCACCGCAGCCTGGGCAGAAACACCAGTTAGTATACGCAAATCTTTTTCGGTAAACGCTCCCGCTAATTCCCGCGTATCTAGATAAAGAATCCCTCGCAATTGACTTTTGGATATTAGGGGCACTGCCATGGCTGACCGAATTCCTTGCGCGACAATCGATTGCGAACAAGAAAAGCGAGCATCAACAATAGCGTCTTGAGTCAAAACGCCTTCATGCGTCCGCAGCACTTGGTCAAGCAAAGTTTGCGAAAGCATTACTTCCACTGGCTTGCGTCTATACACAGCCGCAGTAGTAAGCTGCTGATTTTTTGGGCAAAAAAGAAGAATTACTCCATTGTCGGCATTTAACAAATCAAAAGCAACTTTCAGAATCTTGTCGTAAAGGGTAGAAAGATCGCGTTCTAGTCCCACTTGGTGATGAAATTCGTTAGCAATGCGTAATTTTTCGTAGTCACGCCGCAAATCAAGAACATCTTTAATTTCTTTTTCTGGACGAAAGTCTCGCGACTCTTCCGCACGTAGGCTTGCCAAAACCTGAGGTGCGCAGGCCTGCACCATAGTAACGCCCGCCCCCACTGGTACCGGAGCAAATCTGTTTCTAAAAACGATGAGTGTACCACCCAAGGTGATTTCATCTCCGTCGGAAAGCCTGATACGGGTTACTCTGCGGCCATTGACAAAAGTTCCGTTAGAAGAATTCAGGTCTTGAATCCAGAAATCGGAGCCGATTAAGCTGATCTCCGCATGCTCTTTGGATATCTCCCGGTCAGCCAATCGAACGGAGTTTACTGGATGACGTCCTATGCGCGTCTTTTCGCTTAGTGAATACTCGGCAACCTGTCCCTCAGATGTTCTAATAAAAAGCTTCCCTCGGTCTTTTGAGGAAGAAGTTGCTCCCGCCATAGCTCCTGCCATGCGTTTGGCGCATACCGGACAAATAACCGTGGGACTAGACCCAGGCAAGGTAGCATTACAAAAAGGACAAAAACTTGGCATATAAATGTTAGTCCTACCATGCGTGTTGATAGTCAGTCTACTTGCAGTCGCCACTCTCTTAATCCAGCCAAAAATAGGCGGTGGCAATCAAGACGCGAGTCACATTTATTTTGGAACGAACTGCCAACAAGCTCAAAGTACGGTCCAATTGTGCATGCTGCTGATCCTCTTCCGAGCGTAATTTTCCCATTTTACGACGATATTCGCGATCAGTTCGCTCCCAGGCAGCCCGCGCTTTGATTCTCTGCAAACGGTCTTCTGCTTCAACCAATGCTTTACGGGCTTCTTCCCATTTGGTGCGTGCGCGAGTGACCCCGTCTCGAAAGGACAATAAGCAATCTTCGCAATACCTCATGGCTTTTTCACGCGCCAAATCGACCTCTCGCTCAGACTGCTCTTGAGCTTGGGAGGCAATCTCCTCACAAATTGCTGCTAGTGCTTCTTCCTGTGCAGAAGATACCGAAAGAACTGCCGGAGCCCTACCTGGAGCCTCTTTTCCAGAAAGGCGAGCAATCATTTCTGCCTCGGAAAGCGAAAGCGCCTGATATCGTTCCCCTTCCCTTATGAGCATTAGATGAACCAAGCGTTCGGGAGGTTTTGATCCAGAAACTGTAAAGCGATAAAGAAACCACCAACCTTCCTTCCCTGCCAGCGAGGAAAGACGAGGTGGCAATTCTGAGGTGTTAAGAGATAAATAACTAATAGCTGGCGCTGGTTTTTCGCGAACTTCGCGTGAAACCTGTTCTATTTGGTCCGGAGATGCTTCTTCGTTTCCTAAAACTGCTTTCGCGAGAGCGCGGCTATCATTTTTTCGGCGACTAATGGCCGCTTTGGCTTGTGCGCCTGCTATACGTAACCGCGATCGCACATCTCCTTCAAAGCGTGAAAGCAAAAGATCGCGCGCTTGCGCCATGCGTTCATCTATCCGACTCTCTAAGTCGCAACGAAGAACGGCGAAAGCTTTGTTTATTTCACCTTCGGTACGGCAGGACTGATAGATATCCAGTACCCGTCTTTCAAAATCAACGCCACTCTCCAAACCACCCAGGATTTCATCAGAAGCGCCAAACACTCCGTCAAAAAGCGTTAGTTTCTTCTCCAGTAGCTCATATAAACGTGCATCAGCGGCATTAGAACGATTTACAAAGTTGAGAACCAGTACGTCGCGGGTTTGTCCATAGCGATGGCAACGACCAATTCTTTGCTCAACTCGTTGAGGATTCCAAGGCAGGTCGTAATTAACTACCAAATTGCAAAACTGCAAGTTTAAACCCTCGGCGCCTGCTTCGGTGGAGAGAAGAATCTGGGTGCGATCCCGAAATGTTTCTACCAAGGTTCGACGCTCTTCTGGGGTAGAGCCATCTCCAGAGAGCTTGGAAATTTTGCCGGCGTATCCCCGTTCGGAAAGAAGCTGAAACAGATACTCTTGTGTCCGCTTTGATTCGGTAAACACCACTGCTTTTTGGGGCCACTGATATCCGGCAGCTACTGAAAAAGTACGGTCGAGAGCACCGCAAAGAGCTTCGCCTTTAGCATTAACCCGAATTGACTCGGCCAAGGCAGCGTAGGCTCGTAATTCACACAGCTCGGATTGCAAAGACTCCAAGGTCGCTGGCGGTCGGGAAGGTTGAGCAGACTTCTCTTCGTCAAAGACACCATCCAACTCTTCCAGCTCCTCATCGAATTCACGCAGCTCCTCTCGCTCACTTTCGCTAAGAGTCGTCTCAAACTGTTTTCCTGCCTGAGCAGCCCGCACTCTCGCTTCTAGCCCATCGGCTAATCGACGCAGAGTAGGCGCAATCGCGTAAGTGGAAGAAGCAAGCAGCTTTCGGTATACGAGAGTGAGCAGAGTTCTCCTACCAGGTTCGATCGCCAGAAGATCGGAGCGCCGAAGGTATTCGCTTACCTTTTCATAGAGATCTTGTTCGGGAGGAGATGGGGTGAAATCCTCTACCATGGATCGCCGAGCAGTATATTTCACATATTCGCGTACTTGTCGGCGCAAAGTCCTTTGTACAACCGGCGCAATTCGTTGCTTAAGCTCAAGCAAAGCAGATTGAGCCTTTTCTTCGGAGCAACCTACGTAGCGCGAACGAAATGCATGTTCTGGCCCCAAAAGCGAATCGTCAAGCAGGGAAATTAATCCATAAAGCTCCATTAAATCGTTCTGCAAAGGAGTTGCGGTCAGCAATAGTTTTGGTCGGCCTTCTAGAGCAATGCGCAAAGCCTTGCCAGTTTTGTGGTTGGGCCGCCAGGCATTGCGTAGGCGATGAGCTTCGTCAATAACCACTAAATCCCAGGGAACCTTACCCATGTCTGACGCACGATTAGCGCCGAAAGGAATAGAAGCAATTACTGGTCCGTGTTGCTCAAACGGATTAGAGCGAAACGAGCGACAAAAACTTCCGTCAACACAGATTGCGCGCAAGCCAAACTTTTCTAATAGCTCGCTTTGCCATTGGGCGCGCAAAGATGCCGGGCAAAGAATGAGGATGCGACCTCGCCCTTCACAGGTCAATTGATTGATGACAATGCCTGCTTCCACGGTTTTGCCAAGCCCAACTTCATCGGCAAGCATTGCACCACCGCGGTCTAAAGACTCTAAGGCGAAAGCGGCGGCTTCAATCTGGTGAGGGTTCAAGTCGACTGTGGCGGAGGACAAAGCGGTGGCCACCCGAGCAGCGCCGCTTTGAGAAACAACCAGCTCTTCAGCCAAAAACCTTTGTAAAAACACGGGTAACGAACCACTCGCTCTCCTGTTTTCCTCGGGCATTACTGGAGCTGTCTCCGACAAGTTGCCTAGCATGCTACTACCCTTCAGCATCGATACTCCTTCCGAATAAGCTTTCTGTAAAATGCGAAGCGGGCGATGCTAGCACTTCGATCGCCTGATTCAACCGTTTCGTGCATGGTTATAGGTGACCTCATCTAGCAATCGCGCTATTTTTATAAGAGTTTGTTTCTCACAAGGGTAGCTCATGGACCTTAATCGCCCCAAACCTGCCGTACTCATTGTCGATGACGATCGTTCCATCCAACGAATGCTGGCTGATTCTTTATCCAAAGAGGGGTTTTCGATTTTTTTAGAAAAAGATGGCGAATGGGCGCTACGCACTTTCGAAGAAAAGCGCATCGATGTAGTGCTGCTAGATCTTTTATTGCCATCTCTTCATGGTTTCGAAGTAGCTCGCCGAATTCGCCTTCTTCCCGAAGGCAGTAAAGTTCCGATTATTTTCATGTCGGGAGTTTACCCTTCTTTTCCTCACAAGGAAGAAACCAAAGAAACCTATGGAATAGCAGATTTTTTAGAAAAGCCATTAAATTTGGCTGGACTTAAAAATACCCTCAAGCAAATTTTAGGGCCTTCATATCCTCTTAAAGAAGAGGAGCAACAGAGAAGGGCTCTGCTGGATCAGAAACCATCGGAGCCTTTTGCCGATGATCAAGCGCATCAAGAAGCAGACACGGTAGAAAAAACTGCGCGTAATAGCGCTATTGAGACCATTCATGGCGACCTTGCCTCCAAGCCATTCCCAGAAATTCTTGCCGATATATTTAGGTGGCGAGCTACTGGCGCCTTGCTTTTAAGGCGGGAAAAAATTAAAAAAATTGTTTACTTCAAAAACGGCAGACCTTTCTCGGTTAAATCGAACTTACTTTCTGAATGTCTAGGGAAGATTATGGTTCGAGAAAAAATGATTACCGAAAACGATTGCGAAGAAAGCCTGCGCCTAATGAAACAATCCGGACGGCAACAAGGCACCGTACTTATTGAATTAGGATGCATTAATCCTAATAATTTAACTTATGCGTTATCCATTCAGCTTCAAACAAAACTGTTAGATATATTCGGTTGGACCCATGGCGAATATAGATTTAATCCTCACGCAGAAACTCCCAATGAAATCATTAGCCTTGATTTGACTGCTTCACAGATCATTTATGAGGGGATTAAGCGTCATTATTCGGAGCAAAGGGTGCGTGCAGCATTGGGAGATCCAGGAATAGAAGTGGAATCGCTTTATGTTCACCCAGCTCGGTTTCCACTTCTTCGTTTCCAAGATGCTGGTCTTGACGAGGAAGAGGATTCCCTATTATTAGCAATTGATGGTTTTAAGACCGTAGGAACTCTGATAGCTATGAGGATTATTTCTCCGCTAGCTACCCTGCGTTTTATATATGCTATGCGCTGCTCTCAGATGATTGAACTCAAAAAAGAAGCAGCCAAAGGATCGGTAAAATCTCAATTTGTAAAAGCAGTATTATCTAATGATAAAAGCGGCTTAGCTGAAAAACCCCGGCAGATTCAAGAAAGCAAAAATCAAGCTACCAAAAAACTACCATACCATTCACTAGATTCAACTGTTCTTGCAGAAATTCCAGATTTTAGCGAAAAAGATGAAAGAGAAAACTTGGCTGCTATTGCCTCCTCTCTAAAAAAGAAAGATTACTTTCAGATTCTGGGCGTTAGTTCCGAAGCTTCCAAACAAGAAATTGAACAGGCTTATCTACGACTCACCAGAAAGTATCATCCCGATCAATATTGCAAATCTCGCTCAGCAGAAGTAAGCAAATTGGTATTAGAGATTTTTGAAACTATTAGTTTGGCGCGTGACACTTTGATAGACGATGCTGAGCGCCAGGCGTATCTATCCGATTTGGCCCAGGGAGTTTCCCAGGGGCCAAACAATGAAATTTCCAAAATTTTGGCCGCCGAAGGAAGATTCCAAAAGGGAGAAGAATTGCTGCGAAAACGAAAATATCAAGACGCAGCTAAAGCATTTCAAGAAGCAGTGGCTTTGTACGCTGAAGAAGGTGAATTCCATTCTTATTGGGGATGGAGCCTATTCCAAAGTAATCCTAAGATTCACGCCCAAAGCGCCATAGAGCACATTGAGAATGGCATTCGCCTTAATCCTCTAGTAGATAAAAGTTATCTGTTCCTGGCATATATTTACAAATCAATGGGCCGACCAGACCGTGCTGAAAAACAATTCGAAAAAGCCCTTCAGTGTAATGCCAATTGCGTAGAAGCTTTACACGAGCTACGCCTCTTAGGAGTTGCCAAAAAATAAGCAACCCATCTAGGCTGCCCCATTTCGCCAAGCGCAAAATTTCTGATAGTCCAAGGGCATATTAAGATTATAGTACCAATCTCCAGAGGGTAATTCAGCTAGATGCACTTTTACATGCTTCAAAAGCTCGATTAATCTACCTCCCCCGTGTACTAGTATCTTTTCAGCCACTGGAATGACACTTTTGCAATAAATCGCAAAAAGGGGCTCATATTTACCATCACGGTTTATTGGCATTACAATATCCACATCATGCGCAATCTCCATCATTTGGCGAACAAAAGGAGCGTGAATTAAAGGGATATCGCACCCCATAACAAAATTCCGTTGGTAAGCAGAGCAATATAGACAACTTACCAAGCCCATGAGCGGGCCCATATCTGGATTACGATCAGGCACAATTGATAGATTCAAAAACTGATATTTGTTTGGATTATTACAACCAATAATTATGTTGGGAAATATTTTTTGTAATTGTTCGCAAATAACTGAAATCATGGGGCTTTCGCCAATTTTAAGCAGGCTTTTATCGCACTCCATTCGACTACTTTTGCCCCCGGCCAGGACAATGCCTCCAGCTTCCTCGTGCAAAAACCAAGTTCCTTTTTTATACAAAAGGCGATTTGGCGCGATGCTCTTTGCGCTTACCCGATTTCCAGTAGAGATAAATATGGCATCGGCGTAACAAAGAACGCTTTGGCAACTTGGCTTAATAGCCGTTGAACCTTCTTCACCGAAAACGATAAACAATCCCGGTTCTAACTCGAGCCTGGCAGAGTTGGACTCCATAACAATCGGAACATCAATAGGAATTTTTTCCAACAGCTCCAAAATTCCCTGGCGCAGAAAAGGAAGCTTGATTCGTAACCAATAGACATGTTCAGCCCCGGCCGCCTTCATCCGCTCTGTATCGGAAATTCCCTTAACCTTAGTAGTTCCCTCGGGTTCCTCCGCCAAATCAAAATCGTTAGAAATCAAACAAGCTCCACAGCTATTTTCCGCGCCACGTGGACAGCATCCCCCATCCCTAATCACAGTTATTTTGACAGCAGTTACCGGATAACTTTTGGCGAACTGCTTAATCACCTGGCAAACAAATTCGGTTTTGCCGCACTTGCGACCCGACCCTCCCACCATAAGAACATTGGCCCGCTTAATCATTCGTTGGTACTCCCCACTCACGCACTCGCTCGTCCTCGGCATTGCGAAAGGTAACCTGTGCCCCATCCTTGATCAGTTCGTACTTTTCGCGGTTGGCACCGGAACTTCGTCCGTATTATTCTGCGTGCGAAGAAGTTCTCTGTTTTCAAGCAAAAAACTCAAACAATGATGCTTCACTGTTCCCCCTGCATAAAAACGGAAAAATGCACCATGCGTCCAATCAAATTCTCCCCCCAGTCTGCAACCAGTTCAAATGTATCTCAAGTGAATAGTCGAGATGGTTTTGAGCTGGGTGATGTTAAGCCAGCTAAATCGAAAAAACTACCTGTAGCTGTGGATTATGCTGACTTTCGTGATTCGGTCGTTCTTTCCAAGGTTGGCCGTGGAAAATCATTGAATTCCAGCACTAAAATTGATTTAGGAATCCGTATTTTTTTCGTGAAATGCAAGCAAGAGGAGGCGATTCCACATCAAGAAAAGAAATTGAAAATCGGTTTAATGAACAAAAGCACAATTTGATAAATAATCTGAATAGAATTTACGGAGGCTCAATAGATGAAGTTTACGGAACACCTTACAGCATAGAGGATGCACTCGAAGCAATCATCCCTAAAATTGTCAAAGCTGCTCTGTCTCATACGGACCTTGCATCAGGTCAGCAAAGAAAGCAAGCAGGAGAGATCCGCTATATCGTAGGGCGCTTTTTTGACGTACACTTGGGGCAGCAAAACCCTTCCTGCCATCTCATCTTTGAACCGTATTCCCAGCAAGCCGCCTCGTCCGGAAAACGGTTCTGAAAATCCAACAAACTCAGGGTATTATAGGGCTTTTCCCTTATATTCTCCTCAATCATCCTCAATGATATAGCACGTGGTGAGCTAAGGGCCTAATCAGAGCTTACAGATTTGATGGTTAAAAAAAACGGAAAAAGCTACAATGTGGGAGCTAAACCAGGGCTAGGAGACAAAATGTTTAATGGAATTCGACATTATTTCGCGAGCACATCTAACAGTCAGCAAAATTCAGGACTGAGCAATAATGAAACCCCTGGACCAAGTAACGTTAATGCCAACATCCAATCAACAAGTGGTCATGGTAGTTCGCAAAATCGAGATACGTTTAGTAACACCGTAGGTGGGCGAAACAATGGAAACCTGGAAATTGGGGACGCTGGCCATGGGTTAAATAGAATGTTTGGTTCCTCTAACCTATTTCCGATTAGTCGGTCACAAAAACCAATTAGTCTGTCACAAATGGAGCATGCCTTAAATATTTGGGAGAATAATATAACCCAAGACGATGAACGTAGATGTATTGTAAAAGATAAAATTCTCGAATGTTTTCAAAAACGTGACACCGTCCTTAATCTAGGCGGTCTCAAGTTGAAAAGCCTCCCAGAAGAAATCGGTAACCTTACTTGGCTTAGCGAACTAAATTTGTCGGGCAACCAACTCACCGAGCTACCCGATTCCATCGGCAGCCTTACTCGGCTTAACGAGCTAAAATTATCGTACAACCAACTGACCGTGCTGCCCCATTCCATCGGCAACCTTACTCGGCTTAGTAAGCTAAACTTGTTGGGCAACCGACTAACCGCGCTGCCCGATTCCATCGGCAACCTTGCTCGGCTTAGCGAGCTAGACTTGTTGGACAACCAACTGACCGAGCTGCCCCGTTCCATCGGCAACCTTACTCGGCTTAACGAGCTAAAATTGTCGTACAACCAACTGACCGAGCTACCCGATTCCATCGGCAACCTTACTCGGCTTAATGAGCTAAAATTGTTTGGCAACCAACTCACCGAGCTACCCCATTCCTTCGGCAACCTTACTCGGCTTAGCGAGCTAGACTTGTCGAGAAACAAACTGACCGAGCTGCCCAATTCCTTTGGCAACCTTACTCGGCTTCGCAAGCTAAAATTGTCGGACAACCAACTGACCGAGCTACGCTATTCCTTCGGCAACCTTACTCGGCTTAACGAGCTAGAATTGTCGAGCAACCGACTAACCGTGCTGCCCGATTTCATCGGCAACCTTACTCGGCTTGGCGAGCTACACTTGTCGCTCAACCGACTAACCGCGCTGCCCAACTCCTTGGGCAACCTTACTGAGCTTAGATCGCTATTCCTGACGAGAAACCAACTAACTGAGCTGCCCCATTCCATCGGCAACCTTACTCGGCTTAGCCACCTAAACTTGAACTACAACCAACTGACCGCGCTGCCCCATTCCTTGGGCAACCTTTCTCGGCTTAGAAGGCTAGACTTGTCGTTCAACCAACTGACCGCGCTGCCACAGGGTATCTTTCGGTTGTCTGAAGAAACAGAAATAAGACTTGAGCAAAATCCCTTATCTCAGCAGACAATAGCTGCACTGACCCAACAAACCGATGGACCACAGATTAATTTTTCCATTTTCGAAATTCCTTCCGCCCAGGCACTCAGAAGCAGGGGAAGAAGCTTTGAAAACGCTATTAGGCATTATTGCAGCGATATCAGTCCAGAGCACCTGCATAATCTGCAAGGCGCCGAAAATGCCGACTATTTCGGTCAGCTCCTTAATCGCCTGGATGGCACGACCGGCGCAATGGCCTCGGCGGACGCATCTTGGCCGGGATTTGCGGACCGAGTTGCTGCCGTTATCAGAACGTTGGCTGAGGTTGATAGCGCTGAGCTGCGCACCAATTGTTATTTACAGGCACAAGACGGCCTGCAAACATGCTCCGACCGGGTGGCTATAACTTTTTCCGACATCGAGGTAGCCTGCAAGTCGCATAGGATTTTGCGGGTCGGCGGCGGCCAAGCTCAGATGGCGTCTCTGCTCAGGGGGGTGTTCCGCCTCAATACACTAGATGCTTTTGCCCGCAGCGATATTGCCACCCGGCGGGGGGTCGATCAAATTGAAGTTCTTCTGGCCTACCGGGTGGGATTAAAAAAAGAACTGGAGCTGCCTTTCGAAACCAGCGCCATGAATCATAACGCTATTTCGGGCGTCAACCGGGCTGCGCTCGACCGCGCCAAAGCACACGTGCTGAAAATCGAGAGCGCCCATAATAGCGCCGCGCTAGTTGACTTTGCCATCGAGCAGCCGTTCTGGAACACGTATATAGAGAAAAACCAGAGCTTTCAAAAACAAAAGCAAGACATCGAGGCGGATTT
>JBNKEI010000045.1:0-28644 GCA_050288705.1 Myxococcales bacterium | reverse complement strand
TTGCCATAATGTTAGTCCGCAGGCAGGTAACACTTCGGTTAGCGATATGCCTTCTTCGGCCAGCTTTTCCACTGCTTCCCGTAACTCTTGCGGAATCCGCGCACCTTTCTGATGGGTTTGGCGAAAATGTGCAAATTGCTTGGCCACCTCCTCTAGGTTTATTACACCTTGATTTTCTGGCTGCTCATTACTTGTTCGAATGGATTCTTTCATTTGTTGGCCTTTCCAAACAATTTGGTTTGGTTGCCAACCTACTTGGGCGTTTGTAGTCTGTCAGGTCCCCGCTAATGCATTGCTTACGAATATATCAATAATTTACGAGAACGGGTGTTGCGTACCGAAAAATTAATACAAGGCTCCTCACTATTTCGTCAAACTATAGAAGGCAGATTTGTACTAGATGTGCTGCGTACAATTCTTCAAACCGCAGTAGCTGCCGGGGCTCCTGTGCACGAGTATTTAGTTTCCGTTCTCCGCCAAGACCCTGATGAGGTAGCTGAAAATCCTGGCCATTTTACCCCGCGAGCATGGGTAGCGAGCAACGCAGAATCGGCATCATAGCGGCTCTATCGTACTCTTTTCTATGTAGTTTGATTGGATACTGATTCGTCGAAATTGGGCTCGTTCTGCCATGCCTGTAGGTGCATTGCTTACACTAGTACGGTTCCGTGAGAGCTCCGAGAAGGTAATGACTTGGGGCTACTCGACAGCCCGCGATGCACCGGCGGTACTCAGACTACTACTACTACTACGCGTACGAGTTCTTCGTGACACGCCGCAGGTTAAGGCGAGTCCCAGCGCCGCTGCTCGAAGACCTACACGGCTCGCACGGGGCGGCCTTCGATGTAGCCCCGATAGCCCTCGGGCTTGAGCTGAAAGCGCGGGCCGTCATCGTCGGCCCAGGCGAATCCGTAGGTCTCCGGCTTGTAGGACTTCATCACGTCCCAGAGTGACGAGATCGCTTGCTCGAAATCCTTGTCCTCGAAGGGCGGTCCCTGAAACACCATCATCTTGCAGGCGGGCAGCTCGGTGACCTCGAAGCCCTCCGGAACCTCGCCAGCGAAGTCGGTGGCGACGTCGACGCCCTGTACATACTCAGAGGTCCCCGCCGGCCGGAGACGGTCGGGGAGCCACATGCCGAGCGGCTCCTGCACGGCGTTGGGGATGGCCGCGAGCTGGTCCCAGACGTCGCATTCCACCTCCTCGCAGTACTCGAAGTAGTGGGTGGCCTTGGTGCCGCGTTTGACGATCATCTTGCGGGCCGGCCGATCGAGGACCTGGACAAAGACGGTTTCTAACTTCTTGTTCTCGGGCATTGCTTGCTCTCCTCGTTGCCTCCTCGTGTACCAGTCGCGGAGCTGCGGGGGCATGAACAGCTGCACGGTCGACCCGGTCTTGCGGAAGAAGAGGGGCGACATGCCGAATTGTCGGGCGAAGGCCCTGGTGAAGCCCTCGTGCGAGTCGAAGACGAAGTCGAAGGCTACGTCCACAACCTTGCGCGACGTCTTCTGAAGCTCCTCTGCCGCGGCAGAGAGGCGACGCAGGCGGATGTACTCGAAAGGGCGACTTTCCCGTAAGCTCCTTGAACACTCGAGCCGCGTGCCACTGTGAGTAACGCGCCGCCCGTGCTAGGGCGGCCATGGTGATCCTGTCGCCGAGGTGCGCCTCGATGTGCGCCTGCATCCGCTCGGCGGCCTTGATCTTATCCCACTGCGTCAGCATCGCTCCTCCACTTCACGCACACGAAGATAGCCGTTGGCTCCTGGCAGTGCTTGACAGCGCGTGCGAATCTGGCGGTAGCGCGGTCTGGCCGCTGCGTGTCGGGGCGCGCCCGGGTTCACTGAAGGGGCAGCCAGATCTCCGTTCGGAGATCCTCGGGCTTCACCTGGTCGGGGCTGTTCAGGTAGACCTCGAAGCAGGGCTCCTCGCGCAGCTTCTTGCCACTGCCGGGCAACCAAGCCTTGAAGATCTGGTCGTAGGTCTGCTGGAAGCCCTCGTAGCCTCCCGCGTGCAGGAACACGGCGTACTGCCGCCGGTGTCGTTCTTCTGCCCAACCGCTATTTGAGAAAGACTCTTTGCGGTGCTTCCCTCATGTACTTTGAAAGCAAAACAGCAAATATTTCGCACGAAGGAAAGCGTTTCACAAAAGAGTATCAAGAAAGACAGCGACAGAAGCAACAGCGATCATGGCTCTTTTGGCGAAACAAATACAGCTATTCTGAATGTTTCCGAATTGTATTTCTAACCTTCGGCAGTATCGATTATCTAGGTGTTATATACGCGTTATTCAAAATTTCCGAAGAAGGAAGCATTATCGGCACTCCATAATTTCTAGGCACGTGGTTTGTAAAACATATGAAATTGTTCTAGATTTGCACTGCGGGCATAATAATTGTGGTCGTTCGCTGTACGTGACGTGCGGTTGATTCGAAAAAAAACAGCACCTCAACGCAACTCCATGTAGGCTTGCTCGACAACTAAGCAGTAGTAACAAATCTTCTCTTCCCCTAAAAGGAGAGCATTATGAGTATTGGTGGAATAATCGACAGCGGTTCGTCAGCAACTAATTCGGCTTTGTCAGGAGTGCAGAGGAGAATGTTAGCGTCTGTTCCAGACCCGCAAATGAGGCAGCAGTTGCAGATGCAATTTGAAATGGCGCGTATGAATGAATTGGTTCAGCTCTTCTCAAACATGTTGAAGAAGGTTGATGAAATGAATATGGCAGTCATTGGTAACCTCAAGTAGAGTAGTGATAATTCAAAAAGCAGAGCACAGAAAAGTCCTGTACTCTGCTTTTTTTATTTCTTCAATGCCGAAAAATATTGATTGCCTGCTTGTTGTGGTAATTTTTCGAATTGGTGTGTTTCGTGATTATTCGGTACTTGCCGCTTCGCGAGCATTCAAATTGGAAACCAAGGTCTTTCTAAGTGTAATGCCACATGCATGAAGTCAAAGAGGCCCTCGGCCATGACTTAATTGTTTTTTTGAGTAATGGTATCCTGCAATAATTGAGAATGCTAGTCGCCTTGGTAAAATGGAAATTGTATTAACGAATTTTTTCCCGTGCTAAATCCAAATGCCCTCAATTCGTCGGACGTTATACTTTCGAAATAAAGAGTGGTGACATCGAAAAACAAAAACGTTCACCTGTTCTTTAAAGAGAGATAGCGTAGTCTGCGCGATACGCTTCTTAATATCTAGTTCTCTATTGGCTACGTGGTCCATAACTCTATAGATTTTCTCGAGCGGAATTTTAATGCCATAATCCTCTTCTAGTAAAGAGGCGGTACGGCGCTTGCTAGCCGGGCGCGCATCGACGTCAACACAATTATTTTCTCTGAGGCACTACATTTTGGAGTTGGAAGCCAGACCTAATAGATTCAAACAGTTATCGGATTCGACCAAAGAAAAAGTGTCGAAGTCAGGAGAATTGTGGTCGCTCGCTGTATGTGACGTGCGGTTGATTCGAAAAAAAACAGCACTCCAACGCAACTCCATGTAGACTTGCTCGATAACTAAGCAGCAGTAACACAGCAGTAACAAGTTTTCTCTTCCTCGAAAGGAGAGCATTATGAGTATCGGTGGAATAATCGACAGCGGTTCGTCAGCAACTAGTTCGGCTTTGTCAGGAGTGCAGAGGAGAATGTTAGCGTCTGTTCCAGACCCGCAAATGAGGCAGCAGTTGCAGATGCAATTTGAAATGGCGCGTTTGAATGAATTGGTTCAGCTCTTCTCAAACATGTTGAAGAAGGTTGATGAAATGAATATGGCAGTCATTGGTAACCTTAAGTAGAATAGTGATAATTCAAAAAGCAGAGCACAGAAAAATGTCCTGTACTCTGCTTTCTTATTTCTTCAATGCCGAAAAATATTGATTGCCGGTAATTTTTCGAAAATACTGCGCACTGGTAATCTGCTATTGCGCTTTAAATACCCTGCCCCCTCTTTTTCTAAGCTTATCTGCCTCGCTGCTGCCGATTCCAACTGGTGTGTTTCGTGAATATTCGGTACTTGCTGCTTCGCGAGCAATCAAATTGGAAACCACGATCTTTCTGAGCGTAATGCCACTCGTATGAAGTCAAAGAGGACCTCGACCACGACAAGCTCGGTTTGAACGGTTTTTGCAGTCTTTCATTATAAAGAAAGAACCCTGTTAATTGTTTTTTTTGAGTATAGATACAAAAGCATCGAATGTTCGATTATGGTGTCCTGTAATAATTGAGAATGCTAATCGCCTTAGTAAAATGAAAATTGCATTAACGAATTTTTCCCCGTCCAGGATTAACCCAGTTTTTCAAATCATCGGGCACTTCCCGTTTTTCCAGGGAGTCCGAGGGGGAGTCTGGTGAGCCGAGCATGGTATGCGAGCGTCTTGAGCGAGCACGAGCGGTGCTGCTCGCAAATGAATCCGATATCGCATTCCTTATTTCAGTGGCAGGGGAACCTTGAATGGTTGGAGAAATACCTTTTTCGGATAAAGTTTCCTGAATCCAGCTAATAATTTCAAGGGAGTGTTCCCTGGCCTTTTTAATGATCTCGACAGAATCTAAAGGAATCTTTCCTGCTTCAAGTGCCTTGTTTACCGAGGCAAAAGCACCCGGTATTTCGTCTTGAAGTTCACACAGCTCGATTAGGTTATTAGTCGAAGCCTCTTTTCCAAGTGAACGCATCAATTTGGCAACTACTTTAAGAAGCCGAAGGAGTGGTCCCTGAGTATTAGAAATCTCTTGATCAATAATTTGTAAAAATACCTGATTTTTTTTTAATAAACTATCGGGAATAGAAAAAATTGAATCCTTTTCGGTAGCCATATCTAGACTCCTTGGTTCAGTAGAGCTGTAACTCCTTCAATTTGCCTTGCTCGATCATGGCGGTTATCTCATCGCAAAGTCATCGAGCGGAGAAGCGATTTAGCCTTCTTGATCTGTTTCGGGTCGCCATGGGTTTTGACTGCTAGATTTAGATCTCGAACTGCTTGTCGGTGCAATTTCATAGAAAGAAAAACCTCGGCTCGTCCCAGGTACCCGGCGGGTTCTCTGGGGGCCAACTTGATAGCTAAATCATATACTGCCAAAGCTCCTTTGTTGTTTCCTGCAGCAAATTCCACTACTGCTACTGCGCGAGCTAGATATGCATCTCGCGGATTGATGGCGAACAAGCCCTGAAAAATTATTCTTGCTTCTGCAATTTTTCCTTGATTGAAAAACAAGTATCCGACCCTTGCTACTGCGCAAATCTGCTCATCGGTGTAGCCTCGCACATCTTGAAGTGTTGCTTTTCCGTCGGCCCATTTCTGAACCATGGCTTGCATTTGAGTGGCTTGTCGGGAGGCCGTTGCATTACTTTTTCGAAAAGAAAAAGTAATGCCTTTGGAAAGAGAATTGGGTAGTTGTCCTTCCATTCTTTCACCGTTCCTTGGCTCGACCATGGTGCTTCTCAATAGCTGCCATTAATTTTAAATGCATCGCTCATTCTTTCAATAATTTCATCAGTATCCGCTTGTACTCTTCCCAGTAGCTCCAGCATTTGGCTTTCCTTGGCCAACACCGCGCGCATTCTGTCAAGCTTATCCGGGGAAGCGACAACTATATTTAGTGCCACATCCATGGCTAGTCGGTTGGATTCGCTTGAGCGGTTCACTACTTCTCGCGTAAACGTGCGGTCGGGAAACGGGGTTATTTCCTCTGCTCCTCCAAAAGGGGAGGGAGGGGGAGGTAGTCGCAGTTCGTCAGAAGTGTGTCCAGGACCAATGAATTCCAGCAGTGCATTTGAAGCTAATGCCGGTCGCTTGGGGTCGCCTAATCTCTTGGGGCGCTTTCTTTCGAACTGGCTGGGATCAATCAGCCTTTCTCTAACGCTTCGCGGTCCCCCCCATGGCCACATGGGACTCTTGGGTAGATTTGTTTTAATCTTTGCCATCAGATTCACCTAACCTTGCCTGACCTATAGAGTAGCCTTATAATCCTTAATAGTCGACAGAGTGCCAAAAATGTTGCTTTAGCTAAGTTTCGCAGAGCTTTTGCATTTTGGTCAAGATTAAGAAAAACTTACACTGCGAAGCCTACCGCTTGAGGTTGAGAAAATGACGTTAGCAGGATGTTATGCTAGCTTCAGGGTAAGGGTGATCAGGTATTTTCAATTTTAGACACCTTCCAAGGTTTGTTGTCGATTACCCTCGGTTCTTGTTTGACAAGAAGGCGAAGCAGGACTAAAAAAGTGCGCAATCATCCTTAAGACTTACGAGTTATGCTGGTTAGTCGTTTTGTATATGCCAAGGATAAGAACTAGGAGATGGGCGAGATGAAGAAGAACTACCTATTTACTTCGGAATCGGTTACTGAGGGCCACCCAGATAAAATTGCTGATCAGATTTCAGACGGTGTGCTTGATGCGATTCTCGCCCAAGATAAATGGGGCCGAGTAGCGGTGGAAACGCTTATTAAAACTGGTTTTGTAGTTGTCGCTGGAGAAGTAACTACCAGTTGCTATGTGGATATTCCTGAAGTGGTTCGGTCTACTGTTTGTAACATTGGTTATGTTCACTCGGATATGGGATTTGATGGTCACTCTTGTGGTGTACTTGTCGCTATTGAAAAACAATCTAGAGACATTGCTTTAGGGGTTGATTCCAGCAAGGATAAAGAGCAAGGGGCGGGCGACCAAGGAATGATGTTTGGCTTTGCATGCAATGAAACCCCAGAGCTTATGCCGGCGCCTATTGCCTATTCTCATGCGGTCACTCGTCGTCTATCTGAGGTCAGAAAAACTGGCTTGCTGAAGTGGCTAAGACCTGATGGCAAGAGTCAGGTGACTGTTCAGTATATAGACGGAAAACCAACACGCATTGATGCGGTGGTTGTTTCTACCCAGCATGATCCTGATGTGACCAACGATATAATTTATCAAGCCATTCGCGAGGAAGTGATAATGAAATCTCTTCCTTCTAAGTTAATTGACTGCGAAACCAAGTTTTTTATTAATCCAACTGGACGTTTTGTTACTGGTGGCCCTATGGGGGATTCGGGAGTGACGGGCCGCAAAATAATCGTGGATACATATGGAGGAATGGGCCGACATGGGGGAGGCGCTTTTTCGGGAAAAGACCCATCTAAGGTAGATCGCTCGGCGGCTTACATGGGGCGCTACATTGCAAAAAATGTAGTGGCTGCCGGATTGGCCGAACGCTGTGAAGTAGAGCTTGCTTATGCCATCGGCGTTGCAGAGCCGGTAAGTATACTAGTGGATACTTTTGGAACTTCCAAACTAGACGAGGCGATTATCGAGAAAGCGGTTCGCAAGGTATTTGGTTTGAAGCCCATCCAGATAGTGGAACATCTTGATCTTCTTCGTCCTATTTACCAAAAGACCGCGGCTTATGGGCATTTTGGTCGCCAGGAAAAGGAATTCACTTGGGAGCAAACTAATAAAATCGACGAGCTTCGAGAAATATTGGGAAACTCTGAGCTTCGCGCGGTCAATAACTAACTAACCCGAAATGCAAAAGGGTTGGTTTTTAGGTTTTTTTCTAAAAGGGCAATAGTTCTCATAGGTTGTCCAATTTCGCTTTTCCCAATTTCTGCAGTTAGTATTCCCTGGTTGATAGGCGTGACACTGGCAAAAGTAGTAGCCATTGCATGAAAGTTCGCCCATCGCAAAGGAATGCAGAAAAGCTTCTAATGTCCTGGCTGCCCCAATTTGCGCTATTCACTCATATATCGGCGGCTTCGGCGAGGATTCGCAAGGTCGAGAGGAGTTAGGTCGTGGACGGCTCAATCAAACAGGCATCTCTTTGCGATATGGTGGCGTTTTTGGACGCGCACTTGCAAGTTGCAATTATCCCCGACGATTCCAACGCCTTGAATGGGCTTCAAGTCGAGGCGTGCGAACGAGTGCATAAAGTAGCTTGCGCGGTAGACGCTGATGAGTGGACTATAGATGAAGCTTGCCGCCAAAAAGCTGATTTGCTGCTGGTACATCACGGGCTTTTTTGGGGAGGCAATCGTCCACTAGTAGGAGCCAAGGCGAGAAAACTGAGACGATGTTTTGAATCTGGTCTTTCTGTCTATTCTGCTCACTTGCCTCTTGATGCCCATCCCGAATGCGGCAATAACATCGAGTTAGTGCGTGGTTTGGGATTAACACCGGAAGCTACTTTTGGTCGCTTTCATGGAATCGATATCGGGTTCACAGCAAAGTGTGACTTCTCAGTAGAAGAGTTGGAAAATAGGCTGAAAAAAGCTGTAGGAAAATTTCAAAGACAGGGAAGAGGAAGGGAATTGATTCGCCGAGTGGGGGTTGTTTCTGGTGGTGCAGGTTCATTGGTAGGATCGGCGGCTAGTGCCGGATTGGATGCGCTAATAACTGGAGAGGGCGCTCATTACATGGCTTTGGAAGCAGAAGAGCTGGGAATTCATTTATTTCTCGCCGGACATTATCGAAGCGAGGTTTTTGGAGTTAAGGCGCTAGGCCGATTGCTGGAAATTAAATATGGTTTACCTCACTTTTTTATTGAGCACGATACGGGAATGTAATTAGAGTTACCTAGAAAATACATCATCAGCAGTAAGCAGAAAAAAACGATTGATTGCTTTGGCGGGGAATAGAATGCTTGATATCGATTCCAAAAAATGCGTTGGGGATGGAATTTGTGCAGCGGCTTGCCCAGCTGGCGTTATTGTCCTCGAAAACGGCATACCCAGGCACACCGAAAAAGCCGAACGGAACTGTATCAATTGTGGTCATTGCGTGGCTGCATGTCCACACGGTGCTTTAGGGCTGCCAACCATGGCGCCTAAGGAGTGCGCAGTGCTGCCGGAAAACTGGCGTCTATCTCCCGACCAAGTGGAAATGCACTGGAAGGGACGGCGTTCAATTCGCCGGTTTAGCAGGCAGGAAGTTGATAAAATCGTGCTAGAACGCCTGATAGACATGTCTCGCTATGCCCCTTCGGGTATGAATGCCCAGCCAGTGCATTGGCTGGTGGTACCCTATTCAGAACAAGTCAAGCATATGGCGCAGATGACCATCGATTGGATTCGCTACTTAATTCAATCAAATTCTACGTTGGTGCAAGCGTTTCATCTAGGTCGTCTACCTGATGCTTGGGTAAAAGGTAATGATTTGATTTGTCGCCAGGCTCCATGCCTAGTATTGGCTCATGCAGAAGAGAATAACCCGCTATCACCGGCTTCGTGTTTACTGGCTCTAACACATCTTGATCTGGCTGCTCCTGCATTTGGTTTGGGAACCTGTTGGGCGGGGTATTTTCATATGGCTGCGAGTTCTTGGCCTGATTTGCTTCAAGCGCTTCACCTTCCCAATGGTCATAAATGTTTTGGAGCATTGATGGTTGGGTATCCTAAAATTGAGTATCGAAGAATTCCTTCACGAATTCCATCGCGAATCACCTGGTTTGCTGAATAATATCAAACAAAACAAAAAGGTACGTACGCATGAAAGTAGTGGCTATTAATGGGAGTGTTCGCAAAGATGGAAACACTTTTTTATTGATGAATGCTGTTTTACAAGAGCTTCGGGTGCATGGAATTGATACGGAAATGATTCAGCTTGCAGGTAAGTCCATATCGGGCTGCGTCGGTTGTTATCAGTGCCACCAAAATAAAGACCGTAAGTGCGTAATTCAGCAAGACATAGTGAATGAATGCGTGGCCAAAATGGTAGACTCAGACGGAATTTTGCTGGGATCGCCAACTTATTTTTCAGATATCACTGCCGGAATGAAAGCGTTTATGGAGCGGGTGGGCATGGTCGCTCGGGTCAATGGGAACCTGTTCCAAAGAAAAGTAGGGGCAGGAGTGGTGACTGTTCGCCGAGCGGGAGCCATACATGCTTTAGATTCACTTAATCATTTCTTTCTTATCGAGGGGATGATTTTGATGGGATCTAGTTACTGGAACGTGGGGGTGGGAAGAAATATTGGGGAAGTGCAAAATGACAGTGAAGGCATGGAGACCATGTCCAATCTTGGTAAGAACATTGCTTGGTTGCTGCGTAAGATAAAACAAGATTAGGCTGATGTGTTTGAGAGCCGGCATGGCCGGGTGGTTTCTGGGGATTCGGTGGTCGCTTTTTGTCTCGGTGCTCGTCCATATTTGCTTATTGATAGTCGCATATAATCAGTTTGCTAAACCACCTTCAACCTCTGTTAGGGAATTCGCTGGTTCAACAATAGAAATTGAACTAGTGGAAACTATACCGGCAGCTCAGTCTTCCAGTTCTCCAAAAGCGAAGGAACAGTCGCCGCCTAAACCACACTCGCGCCGCAAAAGCCATCGGATGGCTTCAACCGTTTCAGAGCGACAATCAGAAAGAGTATCTGTCAATTCTAAAGTACAATACGCACCCTTGGCGCGTTCTTTGAATCTAGCATTAAAACAATTACCTGTAGATGAAGGAATAGTTTCTTCCCGTGGCTACACTCTTCGCAATAATCGGTCCTCAGTTATTTCTCGGTCGGAAAAGGCTGCTAGTGAAAAGAAGAGAGTTCAACAGCGGTTAGATGATTGGACTACTGGTGCTTTTGCCATACGTCGAGTAGAAAATGGAGCAGTAGATACATATTATTTGAACATGAAAAAAGCTATGAACGAGCATTTGGCAAAATCAGTTAAAAATAAGCCAGCAAGTGATTTTTTTGGTAAACGGTTCGGAAATAATTTAATTGCAATCATTAAAATCCGACAAGATTTCAAAGGTAAATTAATATCAGCTTTGTTAATGCAATCTTCAGGAAACAAACTTTTCGATGAACATATCGTTAATGTTGCACCACAGGCACTCGAAAAACTTGCTCCGCTTAAATTGGCGGGTGCATTTAGCACTGAAGCAAATAAAATTAGCGTCTGGGTTTTCGAGGGACAGATTAGCTATTCCAAAAGCATTAAAGAAATCAATTGGAAGAAAAATGGTTGGGCTGTCGCTGCGCTCCTCCCAATCTCTTTATTAAAGGGAATTCCGTTTGATGAGACAAGTGGAGATGTTTATGTCACTGATATTAAAAGCCCCCGGATTCTTATCAAATCTCGATTGTTGAAAGTATATTAGTTTGTATTTCAAAATTCATGATTACTATTCTTGAGGTTTTAGTTGAGGTGAATTGGCCATCGCACCATGTGGCCAACCCGTGCCAGGATAAGAATCAGTTTATTATCTGTAGGAGTATCTCGCCAAATTTAGCTAGTTCCAGATATCACTCCACCGTTATCTGGAAAGGAACTAAAGCTAAAGGACCATCGTTAAATTCCACAAGAGAGAGTCCTAATGGAGTAGCTAGACCGCGTACGGCGGAGTTTACTGCTGAGTTTTTGGCGGCAATATTGGTGGAAAGTATATCCAGCAAGTTAGTTTCTTCCTCAAATCTTTCCACTTCAATCTCTTGTCCATCAATTCCTGCCTTTATTTTGGCGTAGGCAATTGCCTCTTGCAGCCCGCCTAGCTTGTCTACCAAGCCAATTTTTTGGGCCATTTCTCCGCTCCAGATTCGCCCCTGAGCAATTTCCTCTACTTTTGCTTTGTTCATATTTCTACTCTGGGCAACTTTAGTAATAAATTGACCATAGAATTCATCAATATAGCTTTGAACTGACTCTAATTCACTTGGTGTCCAGGGGCGAGTTAGGGAAAAAAGATCTGCGTGTTCTCCTTGCCGCAAAGTGGTACGATTGATTCCCAGCTTTTCCAGCAAGGGGTTGAAGTTTGGCTTTAGGGCAAAAACTCCTATAGAGCCAGTAACTGTGGATGGATCGGCAAAAATGGTGTGTGCTGCCATGGAAACATAATATCCGCCACTGGCAGCAGCATTTCCCATAGAAACTACAATAGGTTTGTACTTTTTTGCCTGATTTATCGCTCGCCACATTAAGTCGCTAGCCGAACCGCTGCCTCCGCCAGAATCAACTCTCAATACAATAGCCGCGGTCTGTTTATCGGATACTGCTTTTTCCAAAAACTGAATAATGGTTTGAGCCCCTGCCACCTGAGTCAATCCAAACAAATCAGAACGACTATCTCCTTCGGAAATAATTCCCTCAACCGGAATTATTACGATTTTTGGTCTAGTTTTCCAACTTAAAGGACGATCGGGAGGCCCATCGTAATCAGCTAGGAACGAAATTCGTTTTTGAGCTGATTGTTGAATTTTTCCGGGAACTTCGTCGGGATAGATTACTGAATCGACGAGCCCTGCTTGTTGTGCTTTTTGTGCAGTAAGAATTCCCTCATTAAGAATTTCTCGAATTTTTTCTGTAGAAAGACCGCGTGCCTGACTTATCGTCTGGACATAGCGGGTGAATGTACTTTGTAAATACGTTTCCAGCATTTCTTTTTCTGGAGAACTCATTTGGGAACGCGTCCATGTGTCAGGAAATGCTTTGTATTTTCCTACTCGGGCCACATCGACAGTTACTCCTACTTGAGAAAGGGCTTGGGCAAAATATGTAGTTGATATGGAAAGCCCATTCACTAAAAAGGTTGCTTGAGGAACGGCATAAATACGCTCGGCGGTGCTCGCCAAAAGGTATTCCTCATCACCGCCTCCGAAAAAAAGAGCAAAAATGCGTTTCCCCTGCGCACGTACTTTTCTCAAAGAAGCATGAATTTCTTCTATTTGGGCATGACCAACATCTTTTAATTCACCAATTTTTAAAACAATTCCTTCGATGTCCGGGTCTTGGGCTACTTGTTCCAGGCGAGCTAAGAATTGAGAAAACGGATCGGGTTGGGAAACAAAAAAACTAAATTTTTCAGTGGGAGGACTAAGTAGCGCCGAAATATCTAATACCAAATAGGAAGCAGTATCGTTCGCCAGACTAGGGTAGCGATCCCCCGACACTCTGATACTTACTGTTTGGCTCCATTGAGAAATATTTTCAGTAGCCCCTGTAAAAGAAGTGACCCCCCAGTGGCTAGTGTTAAACGTAAGGGCTATCTGGGCGGTAATTGGCCCATCTTGAACTGGCGCCTTTAAACCGCCATGTAATTTAAAACCATCCCAGGGCTGATAAGAAGCCGAAAACTTTAAAAGGGCATTGCGCAATCCTTGGCGGTCGTCGAAGCTGTAATCGCTGCTCAATTCCCATCGCGGAAAAACTGCATCGAAAATTGCATCGGGGCGTAGACCCAGTCCAACTGTGTATCTTCGGGGAATTCGCTGACCATTTAGCAATGGACTATCAAAATTGTGAGCTGTGGCTGCCAATGATAGAAAAGAAGTTGGATGGATGGTAAGTCCGGCATCAAAGCTGCTGAGCTTTTCCCAAGCAGGATCAGGAGACTGAAAACGATTATAGTCTATTCCTAAGGAAAGAGAGTGGCCACTTATAGCGAGTGTCCAGGTTGTTTTACGGAAGCGCGGTTGGGTTTGGGGGCGAATCCACTGCATAGAAAACCCCAGAGAAGAGTTTTTTATCAGTCTGGCGCCTGCAAAAATCGCATCGGCGACCCGATTGGGATAAAGACTTCGCTGGTGAGCATAGAAAATCTGAGGTGCTTGCAAAAAGCCTATTGCCGCTGGGTTTACTTGCATTGTACTAGCCTCATCAGCAATAGCTACCCCGGTAGGAGTTAAATAAATATCTTCGCTTTGTCCCAGTGCTTGGAAAGCTCCCAATGCCAACGAACAAGAAACAACACCAATGGTGATAATTACTGATGTTAACCAAGACATTCCATCTACTCCTTGGGTTGCGGATAGGTAAGTTTTACTGCTCATTACTTATCGTTCTCATTGCTCGTTGCTTGTTGACCATCGACGGTTGAAAAACAGGCTCTAACATGATTGTCTAATTCCCGCAGCGGTTAGAGCAAAATAGATTATTCGCAAACAAACGCGGCGCAATAATGGTAGCGCTAGTAGGAGACGGATTTATGGACGTGCAGCGAGTGATTGAGTCTCTCGAACTGGTCCCGCATCCAGAGGGTGGGCTGTATCGAGAAACGTTTCGCAGCACGCAGTGGGTGACCTCGGGCGATGGGCAACGTAGATGTGCCGGAACAGCCATTTTTTATCTCTTGAGGGAAGGAGAATTCAGTGTTTTTCACCGCATATCTTCCTGTGAAGTGTGGCACCACTACGATGGGGGAGCGTTGCTGGTGCATCAACTGGGTGTAGGTTCGGTTCGTTTAGATCGCTTTCATCCCCAATGTGTGGTTCGCGCTGGAGCCTGGCAAGCGGCAGAGCCCGAAGGAGAGGCGGTTTTGTGCGGGTGTACAGTGGCCCCCGGTTTTGAATTTGACGACCTTGAAATAGCATCTGAGCATGAACTAATACGTCTTTTTCCTAAAAAAGCGACGCTAATCCAGCGTCTTACTAGGAAGAAATAAAGCAATCTGGCAGTTAGGTCGGCTCTTGTTCTTTCTGTGCGGTTTCTTGGGCCATTTTGCGCTTTTCCAGAACCCAAACTAGCAACACCCCGATCTCAAAACAGACAATCATAGGAACGGCCATTAATGCCAAATTTACGGCGTCACTGGTGGGAGTAATTACAGCTGCGAGAACCACGCAAACCAAAATCGCGTGACGCTGATAGCGGGCTACTAATCGGTACTGGAGAATTCCTAAAGTGGCCAACAGACCCATTAATAATGGTAACTCAAAAATTGCTCCAAAGGCTATTTCCAACATTAGCACCAAAGAAAGTTGCTCTTTCATAGAGAGCATTGGGCGGGTCCACTCTTTTTGGCTCAATTGCGCGGTAGCAAAGGCCAGGTGACTGTGGGCGTGCCAAACACTTCTAAACTCTTTGGCGTGGTCGGCAAAAACCTTTTCTAGGCTATTAATTGCTTCTTCAATTTTGATTGCAGCGGGAGAAATTAGGCCTTGGGAAAGCAGAAGATCTGCCTGATTACGCAAAGAAATTGCTTTTCGACAGGTTTGTCTGCTGTTCTCATCAAGCTGAAAAGCAATGGTGTGGTCCAAAAGATCTTCCAAAGAGCGGGAACGTTCACTAAGTTCAACTGTTCCTGCCTGACTGGGGGCGTCATCGTTGAGAAAACCTGCAGATATTTTTCCGGAACCAGAAGCGCTAAGAGTCTCCTGAGCGAGTTGTGCGTAATGAGATGCCTGGGCGGAATCTCCCAAAAAGAATAGACGAGTGGCGTCATTGGCCTGACTGCGAGCCAAGGCAATGCGATCGCGGATTGCTCCTCCCTCGCCGGGATTGAGCAAAAACTTAAACATGGTGGGCAAAATTACTAGGTAGCAAAAAAGAGCACCTATAATAAAAAAAACGGTTCCTGACAGCACAAAAGGGCCTACTGCTTTGCGTTCAGTTTTTAGCAAGCCAGGAGCTACAAACATCCATAGTTGGTAGAGGATAACTGGCGTGCCCAAAAAAATGCCGGCATAAAGGCCAACTTTGAGTAGCACATTGAGCTCTTCAATGCCCGAAGTGTAAATAAGCGATCGGCTTTCTGGGGGTAGTGCCGCCAAAACTGGGCGCATAAGCCATTGAAAGATTTCTCGCGACCAGGCTAGAGATAAAACCCCGAGCGCAAGAATGGCCATGATTATTTTCCATAGCCGCGATCGTAGCTCTTGAAGGTGCTCCCAGAGAGTAAGCTTTAGTTCTTCCACGTTAAGGTCTTGGATTTAGATTTTGCTTTGCCTACTGGTTGTAGCCGAATTTTCCAGTGAGCTAGGTTGTTTTGCGGTCGTATTATCGGCCAGGCTGGCGGAAGGGGTAGTTTTTTCGGAAGGAGGCAATGATTCAGTGGGCTGGTCCATGTGGTAAAACTCAATCTCGACACTATCACGAATGTCTTGAGTAGCTCTCTTGAAATCGCGCATAGTTTTGCCTAGTGTGCGGGCAAGACCGGGTAGCTTGCTTGGCCCTAATACCAATAAAGCTACCAAAAGGATGATCACTAACTCGGTGCCAGACATTCCAAAAAACATGGGGCTCCTTCGTTCTCCTCCGGATCTGTTCCGGTCTATCTATCTTAATCAGAGCCAACGGTAAACATGTTGACTGCATTCCTCTTACTACCAGGCTAAGAGTTTCAATGATGAGGACGCGATTAGGTTTCTGAGTTCATCAATACTTGAAGGAAGCGTGGTACATAAGCTGCTCATATGCTCTTTTCTAGATCTACTTTCATATGAGGATGGCATGGAACCTACTAAACCAGAAAGCAACACTGTAGATAATGACCCAAACATAGATAGGTATTGGAAGAAAGCGGCAAAATTCGAAGATATTTTGTATGAGAAAAGCAAAGAAGGTATAGCCAAAATATCGATTAATCGTCCGCAAGTACACAATGCCTTTCGTCCACAGACAGTTACCGAAATGAGCCAGGCATTCACCGAGGCACGCGAGGATCCTCAAATTGGGGTGGTAGTTCTTACCGGGGTGGGAGGTAAGGCTTTTTGCTCGGGAGGTGACCAAAAGATTCGGAGTGATGGTGGCTATATAGATGAGCAAGGCGTGCCTAGGCTTAATGTGCTCGATCTTCAGCGGCAGATTCGTACTCTCCCTAAGCCAGTGATTGCCATGGTGGCAGGTTATGCTATTGGAGGAGGGCATGTTTTGCATATGATGTGCGATTTAACTATTGCCGCAGAAAACGCGCGTTTTGGTCAGACCGGGCCGCGAGTAGGAAGTTTTGACGGCGGATATGGGGCTGCTTACATGGCGCGTATCGTGGGGCAGAAAAAGGCCAGGGAAATCTGGTTTCTTTGTCGTCAATATAGCGCGCGGCAGGCTTTGGACATGGGGTTAATTAATGCGGTGGTGCCTTTGGAAAAGTTGGAACAAGAAACTCTGAAGTGGTGCCGAGAGATTTTGAATAATAGTCCCATGGCTTTGCGGTGCCTTAAAGCCGCTCTGAATGCCGATTGTGATGGGCAAGCTGGTCTGCAAGAGCTGGCCGGAAATGCCACTCTTCTTTATTACCTCAGTGAGGAAGCCAAAGAGGGCAAGAAGGCGTTTTTAGAAAAACGAACTCCCGAATTTCACAAATTCCCCCGATTCCCGTGAGTCTTTTAACTCTTCCCGTTCGCAAGTCCTGGCGAGTTTGGATGTGGGCGGCGCGTCCCAAAACTCTTTTCGCATCGGTTTCTCCGGTGATGATAGGAGCGAGTTGTGTCTGGCTTCAGGGAGGTTTTCGTTGGGGGCCAGCATTGGCAGTTTTGGTAGGGGCCGTGCTGCTGCAAGTAGTCGCCAATCTGGCCAATGATCTTTTTGATTTTGAAAAAGGAGCTGATCGGCCTGAGCGCTTGGGTCCTGCCCGCATGGTACAGAGTGGTTTAATCTCTCCCTTGCAAATGAGGCGAGGCTTGGGGGTAGTTCTTGCAGCGGCATTGATGATAGGCGGCTACCTGACGTTAGTTTCGGGATTTGAAATTCTAATAGTGGGCCTAATAGCCATTGTTTGCGCGATTGCCTATACCGGAGGTCCACATCCTTTGGCCTATCAGGGCTTAGGAGACATTTTTGCTTTTGTCTTTTTTGGTCCGGTGGCAGTAATTGGCTCTGCTTATGCAATTTCGGGAACAATACCCTCTATAGCTTGGTTTCTCGGCATTCCTCCCGGATTCCTGGCAGTTGCTGTTCTAGTGGTGAACAATTTGCGCGATCGCGAACAAGATTTAAAAGCAGGAAAAAAGACCTTGGCAGTGCGATGGGGAGAATTATTTGCTGTATGGGAATATTCGCTTTTGTTGATATTTGCTTTATTGATACCCATTATTTTGGTGTTAGCCAACCAAATGAAATGGCCAGGATTGCTTGTATTGCTATTAGTTCCCTGGGCGGGTTATTTGATTTACTCGGTGCAACGTATTAGAGGAAAAAAACTAAATTCTATATTGGCGCAGACTGCATTGCTAATGCTGTTTAATGGAGTTTTTATGTCAGTGGGATTGGTGTAGAATTTGCTCTTGAATTTGGCGTAGGAATAGGAATTGAAAATAAATCGAAGGGCTAGCTTCGATTTGAGGTGGCCTCGATTTCCGCTTTACATCCTGGCATGGCTTGGTAATCGAGGAAGGCCTCGATGAATCATACCATGCCAGATATTTTCATCTCACGCAGGCCTGCCGCAAAGACACAGAAACACCACTAGCAACAAATTCACCAAAACTTAGATAATAGAATTTTAAATACAGAAGTTAAAAAGTTTCAGTTATTTTACTTTCTTAACATAGGGGAAACAAAGAAAATGAGACGAATACAATTTAAGCCATTTAATCCGGTAAGCCTTAGAGGTGGTGGATCTTCCAGACCTGCGCCCCAAACCGGAGATGGCTCATCGTCAAGTGACAGCCCCAGAGCCCGGTCCAATGTGGAAGGCCCCGAGAAGTTCGTTCAACGACTTAACCCGAAATATGAGATCTACTCTGATGTTATAGATATAAATCCGAGCTCGGATACTTACGGATGCTTTACCGGTAAAGACCCTCGTAACTCTTTCCTGTTCACTACTTCTCAAAGGAAATTAACAAATCAGGAACAAGCTGCAATAAATGCCATGGCTGCACTGAGTCAAGGAGGGGTCGCTGGTGAGACAGCCCTGAAACACCTGTATGCGAAAATGGCAAATCCGGATCACGATATTCCCAAGACTTCAGCGGATACTCTAAAGAATTATCAACTTCTAGATCCAGATGGAAAAGTTAAAGATTTCATTAAAAGTGCATATCAGAATATAATGCGTAGTTAAACCTGGATTTTAACAACAGAGTATAGAGAAAACCTGACTTTTTCAGCCAGGGTTTTTCTATCTCTGATTTTTATCTGCCCAAGGCGGCCCTTGGCCGCAACCAAATCTGACAATTGCTTCAAACATTGGGTTTCTCGCGACTTTTGGGTCTCTTCATAGTCAGGCCGGCATAGGTTATGCCTAATAGAATGGTAACGAGCTGGCGGTTGCCATGCTAGACCTCTTAGAGAAAGGCTCTAGTTGCTTTCCGGATTTTTTGGCATTGCATGCTGCGCCAGGCGTTATGAAGGTAAGCCAACTAGGCCCGCAATTCTTCTTTTTTTAAGGTGGTTCCCATATCCAAGGCAAAGGGTGGATAGGGTTCCACTATAGAAGTCCCATAAGCTAATAGCCGCGCTCCCCAACGCAATACCGCTCGCTGGTAGCTATAGAGTGAGCTGGGATACCGTTCTTGAATCAGTATCCAAACTACCGCTACCATCCATATCAAAGAGGCAATGAATACTAGTACCATCAGCACTAAGGCAGAAGGGATGCCGTACAGAATTCGCAACAAAGCACTTTCTACTCGCGGGTGCCCGCCAACTGCTACTTCTATTCGCAATGCAGGGTCTTCCAATCGAGTGGGGAAGCGATCGGTAACGAATCCAAGGTAGGCAAAGAATGCCACTATCCAACGCAATGTTCGCAATACCCACGGGCCGTCTTGTTCGAAAAAAGCTTCCGATGGTTTCCTAGACAGGAGCACCGCAGCAGTTATTGGGGGGGCAAGATAAAGAAAGCCATAAATCCAGCCGACCGATCCTCCAACAATGCTAAAGGCAAGCACTAAGGCAACTCGCAAAACCACCTGAATACGGTCAAATTTCTTGGGGTGTTCTACATCGATTAGCACCCCTTCAAAGTGAATAGCCGCCCCTTCCCGTACTTTCTGAAGTTCTCCCCGGTCGTTAGATTCTGGACTCAAGGCAATACCCCCTTTTCAAGACACTCTTTCACCCCTAATAATAAAAACGATATCCATGTAGGTCACCTTGACGCGACTGAGATTAGTGCTTGCATAGAAGCCAGTAAGGCTGATCAATACACTGGCTTATCAAATTTGCTGTTTCCGCCGGCAACTGGGAAAAGGTATGAATGTCGATTTCCTTGCCTTGAATGCCATCTAAAAAAATGTTGCACAGTAACGATTGGTTGATTGAGCGGGTAGAGTTAAGCCACCTAGTTGCTTTCCGGGTCTTTTGGGCGAGGTGCGCGAGAAAGAAGAAAAAAGCCAAGCGGGATAAAAATTAACTGGCGGATTCGTTGTAGTACGCTCAAAACAATGCCGGTAGATGGGGTTAAATGGAGGGCCGAGAAGACCAGAACCGTGGCGGCTTCTTGGGCTCCAATTTGGCTCGGAATAAAAGAAAGCAACACACTGATGATCATGGGAATGGAAGAAATTATTAAAACTGCCAAGGGACCAGCGGGAACTTTAAGTATCACCAAGCCCAACCAGGTTTCTGCTACTAGAAAAGCACGAGAGCCTAACTGAATTGCTAAATTGGCGAGCATGCGTTGGGGATATTTTTTCCAAGTTGTTTGAATAGCTCGGTCTATTTCCTGCGCTTGTTGCAATCGTCGAATGGTGCGGATGATTCGTAGCCATCTTAGAAAGCGAACAATGGGGGTGGCCAGACCATGCGTTATAATAATCCAGGTTAGGGCGGTGATGATAATTATGGTGGCGCCAATAAAAATGGTGGCATTGCGCTCAATTTCTGCTGGTAAAGCTAAATAGATGAGGGCCAAGGAAAGTACTGTAATAACGTAAATGGCGTCGGCCACAATTAATAGAACGCGGTCGAGGATGAGAGCAGGAATTATGTCTGACCGTTGCTGGGCGGGAAACCAGAGAAGACGACTGGCTTCTCCCCCAACTCCAAAAAAGGGTAGAAGATCGTTAAGGGAAGTAGCAGCGAAGCGGCTGGCGATTAAAGCCGACCGTTTGGGTCGTAAATTCCTACGAACTAGCACTGATAAGCCGAAAGCTCGCAAAGCCTGACCTGCTCCGAAAACAGCCGGCATGAACACAAAACTTGGCCCAATGGAAAGAAGCTGTTCAGCAATTTGGTCTGGACCAAGTCGAGCAATAAAGTAGACCAGAACGCCAAATCCTGCCAAAAACAGAATCAGGCGCCAAGATATCTTTCTGCCGCGTCCATTAGTCAAAGAAGGGTGACCAATCGATTTGGCAGCCCCGCGCGGGGTAATTGGCGGTTGAGTATACACTTAGCTCTGAATAGAAATTATTGCCTGAGGAGAAAGTTTCAAAATTTCGACCACTGCGGGGTTCGGAAAACGACATTTCGAAACGAGCAAGAAAGATGATACGCAAAACACACCCGAAAGGAATTGCTTCATGGTCAACTCTTCAAACCGGTATCTAAAACAGCTACGGGTGGAGTCGTTTTCCCAAAAAGGGCAGGATCAGCTTAAAAACTCGTGTTTGCTATTGGTTGGCTGCGGGGCGCTGGGATGTGCGCAAGCTCAGCTTCTGGCTCGCGCAGGGGTAGGAAAGCTGATCCTTGTAGATGGTGACTCTGTAGAATTGAGTAATATTCATCGGCAAATACTTTTCGATGAAGCCGATGTTGCCAGCGCTACGCCCAAAGTCGAGGCGGCGGCATATAAATTAAGAAAAATTAACAGCTCAGTAACCGTGGTTCCCCTGGTTACGAATATTACTGGTGAAAACGCAGAATCCCTAGTAGGTCAAGCAGACCTGGTATTGGATGCCACCGATAATGTAGAGGCTCGCTATCTGATAAATGATACGTGTGTGAAATTATCCAAACCCTGGATATATGGCGGGGCGATTGGAGTAGAAGGAATTGTAATGCCGGTGATGCCAGAACAAGGTCCTTGTTTGCGTTGCATTTTCGAAAAACCGCCTTCCTCAAAAAGTCTGCCTACTCCAGAAAGGCAAGGAATTCTCAATGTTGCTCCTCTTACTACTGCGGCGCTACAAGTTGCGCAGATTTACAAAATTCTTGCGGGGGAGCAGCCGCACAAAGGGGTTATAACTTTTAATCTATGGGCTAGCCGGTTTCGAACGGTGGATATAGATAGGAATGCTGCCTGCCCTTGTTGTGCTCAGCGGCGTTTTGATTTTCTACTTACACCTGATTAGAGGGGTAATCAGCGATGGTTGTTTTTGCTCCTTTGCGACTGTCCAAAACACTACGCACAAATTTTTCGATTTCTCTGGGGTGGATGGCTCCGATGGCGATTGCCAGCCCTAGATAGAATACTGCATCTAACAAAAGTCTGAAAGACGGCCCCCAAAACTCAGAAAAACTCGTGGAATCGGGGGCTAATCTCGTCCAACTCCAAAAATGTAATAATAGGCGATCGAGTGCAATAGTACAAGTTACCGCGATTGCAGCTTTGATAATACGGGTAGTGTTTTGCCGATCAAAAGCTCTTTTACCAATTAGCCAGAGCATTACCATGGTTACGAATGTTTCCGTGGTAAGCATGGTAATAGTACAAGCAGCTGAGCCTCCTCCATCTCTGTCGAAAAGTCTAATCATAAACCTTAAAAACAAGGTGTTAAACGCTATATTGACAATAATACCCATGAATGTAGATATAGTGACCTCCCACTTTTTATTCAATGCAAGCAAGGTATAGGCGCAAAGAGTGTTAAAATATGTAATGACCATGACTAATGCCATTATTGCAAAAGTCAGGGAGGCGGGAGCGTATTCAGTTCCGTTAACAATGCGTATCCATAAATTAGCTCCTAGCGACAAGGCTAGCGCCAATGGAATAGTAAGTACCAGAACATATTCAAAAATTCTTCGAATCAAGTCATTAAAATCTTTAGCAGATCGTGCCTCGGCGCGAGATAGTAAGGGGAATAGTATCGGTCCTAATATGGGAATAAATATTAAAGTCAGTGCTGAAAGCTTGCTGGCCGCGCTGTAAAAGCCTACTTCATGTTTGCTAGCAACTTTTGCTAAAAACATAACATTAAGTTTGCCAAAAATTGCTATTGCTACAGCATTGACAAAGTAGGGAAAGCTAGAAATTAAAGTAGCCACTGTTGCTTGGTAGTTAACCACAAACCGAAGCTGAGTATGACGACAAGCAGATTTCCACAAGAATGGAACTTTCATTATCTCTGAAATAATTCCGGGAATGAAAAAAAGCCAGAGATAAGAATGCTCGTCTGATGTACCTCGCAAGGCTGAGTCTAAAATGCAGGCGCCAATTAACCCTATCGCCCACACCAGCTTTCCGACCATGGTAACAATTGATACCTCGTCCACCTTTCCTTGAGACTGAATAATTGCCGCGAGGGTGGTATTAATAGCAATTAGGAAAAAAGCAGTAGCTGATAACCAAACGAGAATATATTCCGATTGCGGATGGTGAGGATAATATGTTTTTAGCGTAAGCCACATTGTCGGAATTAGTATTGCGCCGAGTCCCAATCGTAATAGAAATATTCCCCCGAAAAAATCAGAAATCGATTTGGCGCGCACCGAGACTGACTTGTATATGTGTGAATCGATACCTAAAGTCAAAAAAGCAAAGAATAACCCCGCAAAATCTTCCGCAAATCGGAAGCTGCCAAACCCATCAGTACCTAAATGGCGTGACAACAACATGTTGCTGACTAGCACGCCAAGTACTAGGGTAAAAGCAAGCGAACCGCTTAACTTGAGAGCGTTGCGAACAGCACGCAGTCGCTCTTCTTTTTGTTCGCGGGGTGCTGCGGGAGTAAGTGATGGCGCATTCACTAAAAGTGTCTCCTATTTCAATTTTTGTACGACTAATGCACAGGCCCACTCTGGGCCCAAATCAAGGTCATAACGCGACCAGCAATTACAGTTCCAGGAAGCCTCGTTTTTGGCTCCGAGGCCAACTCCCAAAGCTTTAAGCCTTGATTCCATGCGTACCCATCCCTGAAAAAAAGCCCTCTTTGGAGAAGTCTGACATTCCTTTTGGTAGAGAATTCGTTCGTTTTCTTCAAACCATTGGGTGGCAATAATATTTGCTTCCTTTATCTCCCTAATGCGTTCTACATCTATTCCAACTTCGCGATCCGGAGAAATAGCATAAACTGCCAAATTGTCTGCATGGGACAAGTTAAATAGGGGGCCGCCTTTAACCATTGGTTTTCCGTAAGCATTCTCTTGAAAACAGATTTCACCTGGGGATACTTTTCTATAAAGTCCTAAAAGATACCTTAAAGCCGCGCGTGCTGCGATGTATCTTTTACGACTCTTTTCAAATACGTAACGAGCTGCTCTAGTTTGTTCCTTTTCTTGAAGCCAAAGCTTCCCTGTGTTTATCCAGATAGGTGCATCTAAATCTACTCGCCAGATATCCACGTTTTCTATCTGGGAGAATTTCCGAACAACTGCAGTAAGTTGGTTTTTCATGCGGCTAATCAAGCTAGTGCGCTATGCGTGTCCCAGTTGCGTAACAATCCAAGCGCCAATCATAAATTTTTTTCTTGGCAACAAAGCAAATGCTTTAGACGGATTCCAAGTAGAGGTAAATATTCTTCTGACCGTACAGCATAGGCACGGCTTTGAGTAGGCCACAAGAGGTTTCAAAAATGCCAAACAACGGCTCGCTAGGTTTTTCGAAGCACAGAGGATGCACTCCAAAAATACCCTATTTCATTCTCTGAGTGGTGAAACTTCGTGTAGACGGATGATAATAACTATCCACTTTTTCTGGAGTAAGTTAATATACGACTCTATGGATGCTTATTCGCTGAAAGAAAACCCAGATTGCCAAGGTAGGAGCAAAGAAGCCTTTTGGCTGGCAAAACAGACAGAAGTTACTCCAGAGCTTCGTCAACAAATTGCAGAGGTTGAAAAGAAGTTGTCCAATCGGAAATCAGTTGCCTGTGTAGCTCGTGGCTTAGCTTTAATGGTGACCGGAACCATCTCCTTAGGCATTTGCTGTCGTCTCTACCTGGAATCCAAAAAGCTCCCCCTCTATTTTTGGTTAAGTTGCGTACTGGCGGTTGCTCTCTTTGGGGGGGCATTGGTGAACCTTCGTAACGGTTGGTGCCAACGTCGAAAAGAGCGTCAGTGGATTCGCGAGCAGCAGGAACTCCTAAGCAGGGCGGGCCAGATGTGACTTTTCGCTAGGTGCCTAATTAGTGAGGTTAGAAATGGATGAGCGTTTCGTAAAGCGTTATCAGGATCTTTCTAGTGAGAGAGGTTATCAATTCAAGTTTTTTTGCGACCATTGTGGTCAGGCTTGCGTGACCCTATTTGAGCCATGCCAAGTAGAGATGGGAGATGGGGCATGGTTTTCTTCCAGAAAAAGAAGACGTTCAGCATTCAACTATCCGGCTTTTGGCTCTTCAGAACATCACCGTGCTTTGCAGAAGGCAAGGAACCAGGGAAAAGATCGGTTTCATCTATGTGGCCGCTGTAGCACCTGGGTATGTGCTGATTGCTGGAACTCATCTGTAAAACTGTGCAAAGGTTGCGCGGCTGTTGGTCGGTAATAAAAGAGACGTAGGGTACCGAATGCGCAAATTGGAGCGTTGCCTAGTAACGGAATCGTAGAAATACTTAATAAAAATGAGCATCCGTCTTCCATTAAAGAGAGGCACTCCATGATTGCAGAGATTTCGGTAATCCCGGTAGGGTCTGACGCAACCAGCATGCGGGAGTATATCGATGATGCCGTAGAAGCGATTCGATCTACGGGCGTGGCGTATCGGGTTACGGAGATGGGAACGAACGTGGAAGGGTCGATAGATGATGTACTATGTGCGTTTCGAGCCGCCCATGAAGCGTGTGTGCGCCACGGGATCGGGCGGGTAATGGCCTCTTTGCGAATAGATGATCGCATTGACCAGCCTGAGAAATTGGAGCCAATTACCACCGAGGTGTCGGCGTGGCATTAGGTAGAGTGCTTTAAAAGTCGCGTCTAGGATAGGTGATTGGTCAGGAAGTTGGCGCGGTGAATCGGTGAGCGGGAAAAAGAAGTACTTGGTCTATCTTTCTGACGTCAAGAAGTAGCATGAGAAGCCGATCGAGCCCAATGGCGATGCCGGCGGAGGGTGGCATTTTGCTAACCGCCTGTAGGAAGTGTTCGTCTAGAGGATAGATTGGCTTGTTCATGGTTTTGCGGAATTGTTGTTCTTCAACCAAACGGCGGCGTTGTTCTTTTTCCTCGTTCAGTTCACTAAACCCGTTGGCTAGCTCAACTCCGGCAATGTAAAGCTCTACTCGCTCTGCCAGTGTGGGATCGGATGGTTTCAAGCGAGCCAGGGAGGCCATGCATGCAGGGTAGTCCGTTAAGAAGGTAGGCCGATCCCATCCAAGAGTTGGTTCTACCGCGGTCAAAAAAATTTGAAAGAAGTAGTCCTCAAAGCTTTGCGACGAGTGGGAAAAGCTAAATCCTTTATCATGAGCGATAGAACGCAGAGAATTTGCAGTTGGGTGCAGGGATAGGTCTATTCCGGTTCTAGAGAGAAAGGCCTCTCGTACCGAAAGTCGCTCAAAGGGATACTTTAAACAGACTCGCTTTTGCCCCACCTTAATGTCGTAGGACTGCAAGATAGCGGTTGCACAGCGAATGACAAGCTGTTCCACATCTTCCATGATGGAATGATAGTCGGCATGCGCACGGTAAAATTCCAACATAGTGAATTCGGGGTTGTGAAGATCAGTGACCTCTCCGTTGCGAAAGACTTTACAAATCTGGAATATTTTCTCCCACCCTTCAGCCAGAAGCCGTTTCATAAAATATTCTGGACTAGTGTGTAGATAAAGAGTCGAAGGGACGCCAAGAGGGGTTTCAGGTACAAAAGGGGTCTCAAAAGCTTGGATGTGGAGATCCATTCCTGGGGCAGGAACCAGGCAAGGGGTTTCTATTTCATAGAATCCCTGCTCTTGGAAGTACTGACGAATAACCTGGTAGAGAAGATTTCGAGTTTTGGTAGCAAACTGGCGGGTGGCAAGCTTAGGCATAGGTTTTCCCTTTTTGAGGCGGTTGCAGCCAGTCGATCGCTTTGCTTTGGACTAAGGGATTAATCCCTTGTCCCATTGTTCGGCGATTTTGCAGCTAGCTCGGTTAAATATTTATGACACGGACATTTGACACATCTATTTTGCTGTCTACTTTATCCAATGTGCGAGGCAATGAAAATAAAAGTCTCGCAAATCAAAAAAATTAATGAAAGGAGACTGCCATGGCATTAGTTCGTTGGGAACCGCTACGTGAAATCGCTCGATTACAGGATGATGTTAACCGTTTCTTTGATAACCGTGTTTGGAGGTGGCGTACGGCAAATGAAGAGGAGTTGAGCGCTCACTTCGTTCCTGCGGTTGATATTTACGAGGACAATGACAAATTGGCTTTGACGGTCGAACTTCCGGGGATGGTAGCAAAGGATGTGGATGTGCGAATTGAAAATGGAGTTTTGACTATTAAAGGGGAAAGGAAAATCGAAAAAGAAGATAAAAAAGAAAATTATATTCGCGTAGAAAGAACCTACGGAACTTTCACTAGATCATTTAATCTTCCTAATACCGTCGACTCAGAAAAGGTTAAAGCCGATTTCCAAAATGGTTTGCTCGAAGTTACCATTCCTAAAAAAGAGGAAACCAAACCGCGAACCATCCAAATAAAGGTTGGCTAGGTTGTAATACAAAAAACCGACACCCGGCCCAATTGGGCTCGGGCGTTGGTAAAGCGAGGGACTTTTAAATTGACTTACCAGCGATTAACGTCTTGGCTCGTTCAACCTGGTCGGGAAAGAGATCGCTGGGCACTTCGAGTTTGGCAGCAAAAACCATGTAACGAGCACAAGACTGGAAATTGCCCCCTTTGCATAATTTTGCCTGGTAGAAGCTGGCAATGGTGGGCATTCTCGCCATCTTGTTGGAAAAAAACGGGCATCGACGTAGGCATTCACAATCGGACATGGGGGCGCTCTTTTTTTTCCTGTCATTGCCCGGTGAAGTCATGTTCGTAAAACGCCTACTATTGTAGCCCGAAAAATCGGAGTGGGGTCAAGGTCGAAAGTTCGTGTCGAGGTGGAGGTGAGCCGCCAAAAGGTATTTAGGGCAAATTTTTGGGCGCTAAACGTTAATGTGTCCGAGCGCCGGATTAATCCAGCCAGGAATTTTTATAGTAGGAGATTTAGTCATGGTGGTCGAATAATGTTCTCCTAAAAAAACTTGGCGAGAGGATGCCGGTGCTGATGACTCAAGTTTGCTGTCGTTAAATTGTACGACAGGAATGGAAAGTTGCCCCTTGATTTCTGTAACTACTAAGGGCTTTCCTTCCTTTTCTAAACGATCTATCTCTTTAACTACCATTGCATTGTTCTGCATAAATTTAATAGCCAATGGTATAGCAGGAGGGAAATCATCAGACGCCTTTCCAGATTTGATATCGTTTAGGTGTCGCTGGAGCATTAGTTTGGTGTCGTCATATAGTTGGGAACCGCAGACAGCGCCGGGAACTGTAGTTTGTATAACTTGATATATGTTTTGCAATATTTTTTGCAACATGCCCGAATAAGTTTGGGCAGCTTTTTGAATTTCTTGCAGTACATATTGTCGCTGTTCTGTTATTGCTAATGGCTCTTGATAGGTTCTTGGCGCATTATTCATGGTTTCCTCCGGTTTTATATCCATAAGCGTTTTGAATATGGGATTAAACAAGGGAGTGAAACGCGTAAATCGAAGTCAATTTACGCGTTTCCAAATACTTTAGTTGCCCTTAATACCATTTATGAATGCCATTTTTCGATCGTGTTGAGCTTGTTCGATTTTGGACATTAATGTCATCATTTCAGTTTTTCTGTTTTCCTCTGCTAGCTTAGCATTCATGCTCTCTGGACTGTTATCTGCGCCGCCAACTCCAGCGTTTGCTCCTGCGTTTACTCCATTAATTGCTCCAGCCATGACAAGATCGGAAGAGCAC
>JBNKEI010000044.1:0-29429 GCA_050288705.1 Myxococcales bacterium | reverse complement strand
CAGGGTTCGTTTTTTCGATGAGACCCATCTTCCACGCACGACGCCACTTTTTTAGCTGCTTTTCACGACCAATTGCGGTCATCATGTCCTCGAACAACTCATAGTACACCAAGATATGGACCTTGTATTTGGCGGTGAAGCTCTGCACGATATCATTTCTGTGTTGCTAGACGCGTTGAACGAGGTCGCTGGTCACGCCGACGTTTTGTCATCGCGGCGTCCTGTGATTGGTATCTGCTCGTTCAGATTCTCAGCCATAGCATTGCGCAACCCATAGCGACAACGGCAGCGGCGCCCCCTGGATTCCCGCTTTCGCGGGAATGACGGAGGGCGTGGTGCCGGATATGGAGACACGCTCTAGTCAGTTTTCCGGACAGTTGTTTTTTGGCGTGGGTCCGCAACATACCGCGGCTCCTCGCGATAAGTGTCCAGTTTGACTAACATAATATGGGAGGTTACGTATGTTTGGCGGCCCAGGCGGATTGAAACCAGGATTTTTTAATCAGGCATATAGTAGAAGAGGTAGCAGTAGCAGATCGAATGGCAGTCGGACTGATGCTTCTTCGTCAGCTAATTCAGGCAGAAATGACGAAATAAAGCTAAGAGGCGGTGTCAGTGAGGCAAAATCGGTAGTAGCAGTCTTGCGGTTCTCATATAAAGAACTTGTGAAAGCAGATCCTGAGTTAGCAGCTGCATTTACTTTGAAATGCCATGATTCTAATTTTTCGCTCACTCAAGATCAAATAGCCAAGCTTCAACAAAGAGGCTTAATTGAACCTAATGGCAGAATTCATGACTCTATTCGAAATATTATTCGCGATTGTACCGATATATTTCGTGCATAACGGATCGAACGCGTCAGACTAAAATCAAGGCGTCCGGGCGGCGCCTACTTCATTTTTGCGACCAGTCTTTGGTTTTATTTAGGAAGAGGAATATCCATTTTTTGTAGTGCTTGCGTCAATTCAAATGGCAATGGGGCGTCAAGAATCAAGGTTGTGTTTTCAATTGGGTGCACAAGTTCTATTCGCTGAGCATGCAAAAACATGCGCTTCAACCCGTACTTGCTCTTTAGGACGCGATTGAAAGCAAAATCACCATGCCGGCGATCGCCTGCAACTGGGTGACCAATAGCGACTAAGTGACGGCGTATTTGGTGAGTTCGGCCAGTTTCAATAGTACATTTTAGTAAACTAACTTCTGTTCCTGTGGCTAAAACGCAATAATGGGTGACCGCTGGTTGCATATTTATTCCTCGTTTAGCTTTGCTTTTGCTGCTTTGTTCGTGTTCAGACAAAGGTAAATCCACGGTACCTGTTGCTTGGGTGAAATGGCCGCGGACAACAGTCAGATAGGTTTTGTTAGCGCTACCTTGAGTAAAGATTTCGGTAAGGCGCACCATTGCTTTACGCCGCTTGGCGACGAGAATTACGCCCGAGGTGTCACGGTCGAGTCTATGTGCTGGGGAGGGAGCGAATTCGTTGGGTATGGCTTGCGGACCGAGTAGGGCGCGTACTTCGTCTACCAATGTACCTTCGCTAATGCCGCTTCCGGGATGTACCGCCATTCCCGCGGGTTTATTTACCGCCATCAAATACGAGTCCTGATAGATAACTTGCAACGGTTGCCGACTAAGCCGTGGTTTTGGCGAATTCTTCGATGATTCTAGACGAGCTAACAATCGCTCGTTATCTCCGCGGATGGCCACCAAATCATTAGGCTTTAGCAGTTGTTCGGGGTAGCCCCGCACTCCATTGACTCGAATTTTTTTGGTGCGAAACATCTTAAAAATGTGAGAGAGGGGTACTTCTCTAAGCTGTTTGCGCACATATTTGTCCAGCCGCTGATCGGCTTCATCTTCCGATATCTGTTTCTCAATCATTCTTCAAAAGCCCTTCGCGCCTTTCCGCAAGATCAACTATCAGTAGGGTTCAAGTATGACTTGTTCTGCTGATCGCGTTTTCTCTATAAGGTGTTAGTCAAACAATTGTTTCTCTAATCACTTTGGTAGACTTCCGACTTGACCGAGGCATACTATCTGCTAATCAACCAACATCAAGGAGCTTATATGAGCCGGTTTTCACTTGTACTGGCATTGCTGTTGTTTACGGGCTGTGTAACTCAAGGCACTTACGACGCGCTGCTAATGGATCGTGATTCACTTAAGAAAGATCGCGACGCAGTTGCTAATGAAAATAAGTCATTAAAGCAGGCAACCGAGGATTTGGGAAAAAAACTAGCAAACGCTCTCAAATCTAAAGACATTCTCGAAGATGAGAAATCAGCGATGCTGAATGACTCTGCTCGACTCCAAACCTCTATTGAGGAAACCAAGGCTGCTTTGGCCGAGCTAAGCCGTCGCAAAGCCGAAGCTGATGCCCGTCTTGCTGAGTTCAAAAATCTTCTCGACCGATTCCGATCGTTAATCGATGCTGGCAAGTTACAAGTCAAAATAGTGGATGGGAGAATGGTAGTGGCGCTCGCATCTGATGTTCTTTTTGCCTCTGGTTCCGCAAAGTTATCCAATGAGGGGAAAGCATCCATATCCGAAGTTGCCACTGTCTTGGCATCGATTCCTGACCGAGGCTTTCAAGTAGAAGGACATACTGACAATGTTCCCATAAAATCAGCGCAGTATCCTTCTAATTGGGAACTAGCTGCTTCTCGCGCGATCACCGTTGTCAAAACCATGGTGGAAGCGGGAATGCCTGCTGAAAGAATAAGTGGCGCTACTTATGGAGAACACAAACCAGCAAAATCCAATGAGACTGCTGATGGCAAAGCTGCTAATAGGCGTATTGAGATTGTGGTAGTTCCCGATCTTTCTAGTTTGCCTGGATTTGACGAGCTTAATCGGGTTTCTGGTACCTAGACACTATTTAGCTGAAGGATAAGGGCACGATGACCGTGCCCTTAGGTTTTCAGCTTTCATTGCCATTTTCTTCAGTACTCTCAGTTGCCTCATCTACCGAAATTTCCGCCAAACGTGCGATTCCGCAGACCTTTTCATCAGCAGTTTCTAGCGTAATTAATCTGACGCCTTGGGTATTACGGCCAATAACCGAGACTTCGTTTACCCGAGTACGAATAAGCATGCCTTTGTTGGTAATTAACATGATTTCGTCGGAATCAATTACTTGTACTACGCCCACCACCGATCCATTGCGATCGTTGGTCTTAATATCGATGATTCCCTTACCGCCTCGCCCCTGCACCCTATATTCGTTCTCCATGGTGCGTTTTCCGTAACCATTCTCGGTTACAGTGAGCAAAGTTTTTCCCTCTTCTACAATTTCCGCAGCCACTACTTCGTCATTTTTATCGAGAGTGATTCCTTTTACTCCGTAAGCCGAACGTCCCATAGCTCGCACTTCTGTCTCCGGAAAACGGATGGATATTCCCGATTTGGTACTCAGTAGAATATCCTTAGTTCCATCAGTCGCTAGTGCTGCTACCAGTGCATCTTCTTTTTCAATTCCCAGGGCGATGATTCCCGAAGGGCGGGGGTTGGAAAAATGTTCCAAGTCGGCTCGCTTAATAATTCCCTTTTTGGTGACAAAAGCCACATAACGACCTGGCTCGAACTCGCGAACTGAAAGAATTGCTGCCAATCGCTCTTCCGGCTTGAATTGCACCAGATTTACAATGGCTTTGCCACGAGCAGTACGCCCGGCGCTCGGAATGGCGTGTACTTTGAGCCAATACAGGCGTCCTTCAGTAGAGAACACCAACAAGTAGGCATGGGTGGACGCCACAAATACTTGCTGGACAAAATCATCTTCCTTGGTCATGGCACCAGTTTTTCCACGACCACCACGCCGTTGAGCGCGATAATCGGAAACTGGATTGCGCTTGACGTATCCCGCGTGACTTAAGGTTACCACCATGTCTTCTTCGGCAATTAAATCTTCCACCGAAAGATCCGAGCCCTCATCAATAATTTGAGTGCGTCGCTCGTCGGCATAGCGCTGACGTATTTCCGCGAGCTCGGCTTTAATGACCGACATAAGCACGTTATCGTTGGCTAGAATGTCTTTTAGGCGAGCAATCTCTCGCACTAAAGCGAGCAGCTCTTTAAGTAATTCTTCTCTTTCCAGGCCAGTAAGTTTTTGCAGGCGCATATCCAGAATTGCTTTTGCCTGCTCTGCGGAAAAACCACCTGCAGTGTAAGTTCTAGTTAATCCTGGATAAAGCGCTTCTTCCGATCGAATACGCGAAACCAATAACTCCATCTGACGTTGCGCCAATTGGATATCAATTCGTGCAAGATCGCGAAAAGATTCTCGCTCGTAGAGTTTTTCGGAAAGGACGTTTTGTAAACCCCAACTAGCTTCTTCCGGGTCTTTGGATTTTCGAATTAGAGAGATTACCTGGTCGATGAAATCTTGGGCTACCAGTAAACCTTCTACAATGTGTAACCTGGTTTCGGCCTTGCGTAACTCGAATCGGGTACGGCGAGTTACTACATCGCGGCGATGGCCAATAAATCGTTCTAGTATTTCTTTGAGAGTCAGAATTCTGGGTTGACCACCGTCGATGGCTAACATGTTAACGCCAAAGGTGGTCTGAAGGTCGGTATGAGCGAAAAGATTGTTTAGGACCACTTGCGCCATCGCATTGCGGGAAACTTCAATAACAATGCGCATTCCCTGACGATCGGACTCATCGCGAAGATTTGAAATCCCTTCCACTGTCTTTTCGCGATGGAGTTGGGCGATAGATTCAATTAGTCTGGCTTTATTAACCTGATAAGGAAGCTCGCTAACTACGATGGTTTCCCGCTCAGTTTTAGGATCGGTTTCAATATCAACTTTAGCTCGGACTTTAATGTGCCCACGTCCGGTAGTGTAGGCGCTGTAGATACCCTTACGACCGTAGATAAAGCCAGCGGTGGGAAAATCAGGCCCGGGCAACAGACGCATGAGTTCGGGAATAGTCGCCGAAGGGTTATCGATTAGATGAATGGCCGCATCGACAGCCTCGCCCATGTTGTGTGGTGGGATATTGGTCGCCATGCCTACGGCGATACCCGAAGACCCATTAACCAGTAAATTTGGATAGCGAGTCGGTAATACCAGTGGCTCGGTTAGCGAATCATCGTAGTTCGGACCGTGATCAACGGTTTCCTTTTCAATGTCAGCGAGCATCTCTTCCGAGAGCCTGGTGAGCCGGCTTTCGGTATAGCGCATGGCCGCCGGAGGATCGCCGTCAACCGAACCAAAATTTCCTTGGCCATCGACGAGAAGATAGCGCATGGAAAAACTTTGTGCCATGCGCACCAAAGTGTCATAAACCGCGGCGTCGCCATGAGGGTGAAATTTACCAATTACATCACCCACTATGCGTGCTGATTTTTTGTAGGGGCGATTGTGATAATTCGCCAGCTCGTGCATTGCAAACAGCACTCGGCGATGGACAGGTTTCAGGCCATCGCGCACATCAGGAAGCGCGCGTCCGATGATAACGCTCATCGAATAATCGAGATAAGACTTTCTCATCTCTTCTTCGATGGCCACTGGCAAAAGGTTTAGAGCGGTAGGAGGTCCACCTCCACCATTTCCACCGCCGCCTTTCTCTTGTCCAATCGTTTCTGGCGAGCCATTGGTTGAAGTGGGAGTAGGAAGGACAGTGTCTTTGTCAGAAGAAGCTGGAGAATTAGGTGGTTCGATATCTGGCATAGGAATCAATCAACTAAAGGGTCAGGCGGACACCATATCGCAAGCCCTGAAAAAACATATGAAATTTATGGCGTCTAGAGTACTGGGAAAAACGTTTCCTCGTAAGCGATTATTGCCCAAAACAGCTCGTAATAGGAAAAAAAACAGCGTTTTATATTCAGGAGAGCAATTTTATGTGGCCAGAGAAAGTTTTAATTCACTTTTTTCGCGGCAGAAACCGCATAAAATGGGGTCGCCCTGTGCGAAAGACGCCGTCCATGGAGGATGCATAGCGCACCGGTGATCAAGACAGTGATGTAGCTTCCACAGATGACCTACTTCGTGCAAAGCTTGCTTGCCTGCTCGCTTAAAAAGAATGTCTCCTGGGGGCAGGCCATGTATAGAAACTACTGCGCGCTTGCCGCCGTAAATTGACAGGCCAAAGGTAGGAACTTTTCCGCTGGGGAGATCCCGCACGGCGAGCGGCAGAGAAGTAAGGTACAGTACTTTGTCGTCGGCGAGGGATTCTACTTCTAAAGCATTTTTCAGCAGTTCTCGCGCGTCGATGATTTGGTTTTCAATTGCATTATTGGGAATTGGAACTTCTCCGGCTAGTTCGCATCCCAAGCCGAAAGACTGGAATATTGTTTTTCTTAGCCAGTCCAAAAGTTCGTTGTCTAGAGGGTCAAGCGTTGCCAGACGAATCACTTATTTCTCCCGAGAACTTTGAATCTTCGCCCTGGATGGTGATTTTTTAGCGGCGGTTGTTGTGCGTTGAGTAGCCGTCTTGGTTTTGACAGGCTTAGTCGTCTTTGTTTTAGCTTGTAATTTTTTTGGCGAGTCGGCTTTTTTTGGGGAAGTGGATTTATTTGCTGTACGGCGTTCTTTTTTAGGGCCGATCTTTTTCTCAGGCAAATCCGAGGGAGACTCGGTGGCTTCATCCGAGAGTTCCTCAAACAAATTCTTCTCCATTTCGCCCGATGTTAGGTCGTCGTCGAGTGCGAGGTCATCAATATCGTCATCCCCCGCAAACACCTTTTCCATTTTGTCGGGGACATTAATTCTCTTTTCCCCGGGGGGGAACAGAGAAAAATCTACTGCGTCTTCGGCGCAAGCCGCAGATATTCCAGTAGACGCAGAAATCTCGCCGACTAAAAGGTGCCGAGCGTTATCATAAAGCTCGCGTTCCTTGGTAGGTAAGACTCGCAGAACAGATAAGGCGGCCAGACCTTTAACTACTTGTGCAAGATCGATTAGCCCTCCTTCATTCATTTTTTCTCCGTGAACTCGGTGCCGTATCTTCCAATCTAGCTCTAGTCCTTCTATTGGAGCAGAAAGGTAAGAAAAAACCTCTTTGATTTCCGAGGCACTGGCGACCTTACGCAAACCAATCTTATTGGCTCTACCTTGGGGTACCAGTACGGCAGCGTCGTCTTCCTCCCTGGAAAGCTTCGTGAAAACCTCCCGATGGCCGCTAATTTCCATTTCAACAGTGCCGACTACCCTGCAGACACCCTGATTTGGATACACAACTCGATCGCCTAGGTTGAGATCCGCTTCGGCAATAGCCATGCCGGCCTCCACAAGTGGGCGTGTATCATGCCTACTGGAAAGTCCAAGAATGACCAGGACAAGTTCCTAAGCAATACCGCGTCACTCTTTAGTATTGTATGAGCACTGATCGGTTTTTGTTCCTGACCGTCAATGCTCGCCTTTTCGCTATTCTACTAAGGTTTTTAACATTAGTTCGTTGCAGCTTGCGAGCGCAGCTCCTCATCGATAACTTCCTTAAATTTTTCGAATGGTTGGTTGCCGGAGAGCTGCACACCATTCACAAAAAAGGCGGGAGTTCCTCTTACACCTGCTTTGGTAGCCACTTGCATACTTTCTTGAACCTTTTTTGCGTTTTCGCCGGAATCTAGGCATTCATTGAACTTAGTGCTGTCAATTCCCAGGCTAGAAGCGCCCTTTTTCAACTCCTCGACGCTTAATTTACCCTGGTTAGCAAACATCCAGTCGTGCATCTTCCAAAATTTTCCTTGCGATTCGGCACATAACCCGGCTTCAGCCGCCTTAGCAGCATTGCTATGAAATTGCAAGGGGAAGTCTCGAAAAACCAACCTGATTTTGCCAGAATAGGCACTAAGTACTTGGTTTACGACGTTGCTCGCCTTAGAGCAATAAGGGCATTGGAAATCTGAGAATTCCACAATGGTGATGGGAGCGTCAGCAGGACCTTTTGACGGACCGATAGCTTCTACGCTAATTCGGGGCGTGGGCAACTGAATATGCACATTGGCTTTTTTCTTCAAGTCTTCAATGTGGTTGATAACTGCCTTTTGCTTTTGACCAAAGGCAAGCTTGGATTTCACATCTTCAAAAGACCGATTTCCTACAGCCTGCTTGTTTTCTTCGTAAAGCTTGCGTAACTCAGTGTCGCTAACGTCCGCAGCGTTGGCAATGGATTGAATGTACTCATCCCCCGATTTGCCTTGCTTTTTGGCTTCTTTCTCTACCAAAGTCTCGACAATCATTGATTCCAGTTTCTGGCGCCGTAAATTGTGAAGGTCTTGGGATATGGAATCATCAAGTTCTTGAAGGGTGATTTCTTTTCCATCATAGGTAGCGACTATTGGAGTTTCCGAAGTCTTTTTTGCCGTTGATTGGATTGGATCGGCTGCAGACGCAGACATGGTTGCCTTGTTGCAGGAGGCTATTAACGAAACGGCGACTACCGCGGTGCCTATAAACATTTTTTTCATACCGAATAACCCCTATTAGCGAGTAAGTGATCGCGCAGCCGCTCTTTTCGTGCCGATGCGCGGGCTTTAATGACCATTAACCAATGGACTCGTCAAGGACTTCCCGCTTTTCACCTGGGGTATCTTTCGACTCGGCTTCGATTAAAACCTCATTGCAGCGTCTCCTAACTGCTAGGAGATTGTATTCCCGTTACCTCGGCGCATATCTTGAACGTTGTACCAGCAAGAGGTTTTGTTAACTAGCGGCCATATTAAATATTCGGGGGGTTGGAGAATGTTTTGATATCGCGATACCCTTGCGAACGTCGCCAATTCCCCCGAATTGAGGTTGCGGCCACGGTGCTCGCCATGGCTCCTGAAGGCTTTGTGGGTTCTTATTTGGTACGCAATCTGTCTTTGGGCGGAGCTTTGCTTGGTGGCGGGGCAGCACTAGCACGGCGAAAGACCGTTAAACTCCTTTTTCAGATTCCGCGTCGCCCTTCCTTTGGCTTGAGCGCGCGCATTGTGCGTCATGATAGGTTAGAAGAAACAGGAGAGCATTTGTTTGGGGTAGCGTTTTGCGATTTATGCGCCAACGAACAAAAAATTATTAGTGAAATTGTTCTGGAGGTACTGTGCAAAAAGGGAATATCTCCCACAGTTTTGCTGGCTAGTGGAATGGTAGAAGGAAAGAAAATTGAACAGGAAGTTCGCTCTCTCGGTTTTGTGGTAGCAGTAGCAAATACTCCCATGCAGATGATTTGGTTTCTCCAGGATCCCAGCAAATGGTTCGAAATAGTGATAGTCGATGAAGCGTTTGGGCGACAAGATGGAATGGGAGCGCTTTCTTTTCTGGCAGATGAGTATCCGGAAATACTCCGCATTAAGTGGTCTTCCAGAGATGGGAGTTCGCCAATACTTTGTTGGTAAATTCTACGCAAGGCAAACAACTGCGGGAAATTTTGCTGTATTAGCTAGTTTCCAAGCTCGCCGGACGAATAAGGTTGGTAAGAAGAGAGCGACAGCAGGGGAAGATGCACTCGCCAGCTACCGTTTTCTCTTACAAGGTTTAGTTTTTGGTTTTGTGTTCCGATGGTTACTAGCACCGAGGCGGAATTAGCAGAGCGGGAAACATATTTTGCCGTTAAGGCTGGACCTGCTCCCGGGCGGGTTAGGTCAGAGTAGAAAGCAGGGTCACCCTGGACAATCATTTCTGTAGGGTCATTAGCAACTTGTCCATCGCTAGCAATATATGCAGCCTGCGCGTAGTTTTGCAGAATCTCTTTGTTTTTCCAGGAAAGTAGCTCGTAAACTCGTTCGCCATCTTTTTTGGCCAATGACTCGTGGAAAGCAATTGCAATGTCGGTAGGCTGGCTACAGCCGATGGAAAAAGTAGCTAATAATAGGAAAGTGCCAAATAATCTAGTCATTCCCGAAGTCCCTTTTTCGATGATATACAAATAGCTGCTCCGATGCAGCTAAGACTCTGCGGAAAGTTAGCGACCTCCAATTAATAGTTTCATCCCCCGGGCGATGGACTCCATCTTTAGCTAATTTGCCATCTGAAGAAACGAATAGCCACTGTGGCTTGGGGTTATTGTCTAGTTGCTCCTCAAAGTTTTCCCACCGTCGCCGTATTAGCTGCTTCTCAGGTAATCCACTAAAGAAAGCCACATTAATATCTAAAAAATCGGGCGCCTCGTCGATTATCACAACTTCGCTGGGGCTCACATTTCTTTTAAGAAAAAGAGCGGCGGTCATTTGATCTACTGGCAGCGTAGAAAGTGGCGCGATGGGGCGTAAGTTGTTAGCTAGTCGGTCTGATTTCCACGCAGTAGCGTATCCTAACCACCAAGGGGTTAGTAAGCATAAACAAATAGTGGCGATTGCTGCGCAGCGCTGGGTCCATTTTGAACGCCCACTAAGAATCCAGTTGAATCCGTCTTGGATGTAAAAAAGAGCAATGGCAGTCGGAACCATATAAAAGCGCGCTAACGGAGAGAAATCGAGTAATAGAGCTCCCCGAAAGGTGTAGTAAGCCGCCGGAAAAAGCGCAATACATGCCAAGGCTCGGTTGTTCTTATGAATGAAAGCTTTTACTACTCCTGACAAAGCGAAAAAGCCTGCTAATGAGCAGGTTAAGACCAAAGTTGCTGGCCAGAAAAATAGCGCAACGAATCGTTGGCCGAGGTTCCCATTTCTGGCTATGGCATCTTGAACCCAGTTTTTGTGGTAATCATTGATGTAGTGAAGAGGATATAGTGCGTCACCCATGGAAACTTCGTTTTGCTGCATCCACCATAGCGGGAAGGGAACGCACAAAGCTAAAAATAGAACTGCGCGTGTAATGGAAGCAACCCGGTCTTTGCCGGAGATCGCAATCAGAATGCCCAATAGGGGAAAATACATCCATCCGTCGTAGCGCAGTGCACAAGCTAGGTTAGAAAAAAGAGCTGCTATCGCTAAAGGTCTAAAACGTTCTTCCTGTATTCCCTGGAAGAGATAATCAAGACAAAAAAACAGCAAAGTTAAAAAAACTGCTTCGCTAGCAGCAGTGGTAGATGCCTGAATATGCAAAGACCATGTGGCCACTACTAACCCGGTAATTAATGCTGCTTGTGAGGAAAAAAGTCTTCGCCCTAATCGAAATATCGGAACTACTAGCAACACTCCCATGAGTAAACTGGCTAAGCGAGTGGCATGTTCTCGGGATGGCCATGCTTTTAAAACGATCCCCATGTAATAGAAGTGAAGAGGTCCGAATTGGTACACTCCATCGTTAAATCCGTGATACAGTTTTGGTTCTTGCGCCCAACGCTCGGCAATTTCCGAACGTACGACGCTGTCTCCATAGAGATTTTCTGCGTAGGGGAAAACGATTCCCCGAGTAATGAGAAGGGCCAGCAGAATAAAAACCAAGATAAACCTATCCTTAGATAGGAATTGGGAGCGCCGGTCGATAGCAGTACTGACAAAAGAGTTCATGACCCGCAGAATAGCCGCCAGACTTTAGATTGCAAGGAGGCCAAACAATTAGAAGTGAAATTGAGGCCTAGACACCTGAGTTATCCAGGGTTTATCCGTAAGGTGCTGGAAACTCAGATAGAAGTTAAAGAAGCTGAATCTGTACCTTGACCACTTGTCAGAAACGGGTGTAAGTCGAGCACAACAATGAAGATCACCGAATTCTTGCATCCAGAATCCGTTATTGGCGCCATCACTGCCATTGATAGGCATGGTGTGCTGGCAGAATTAAGTGTTGCCCTTGCGAAGCAAATGAAAGGTACGCACGCTGAACAAATTCCAGAATTTTTGGCGGAAGTTCTTTTAGAACGCGAGAAGCTCTCATCCACTGGCATCGGAGAGGGAATAGCAATTCCTCACGGAAAGCTCATGGGATTGCCGAAACTGATAGCTGCTTTTGGGGTGTCTCATCAGGGAGTAGATTTTGATGCTATCGATGGCAAGCCTACTCACCTATTTTTTGCTTTGCTGGCTCCAGAGAACTCGGCAGGTGTTCATCTTAAGGCCTTGGCGAGGATAAGCCGCTTGCTGAAAAACTCTTCTTTGCGCAAAGCAATTTTGGCTGCTCCTGATGCCAAGGCAATTTATAACCTGATTGCCACTGAAGACGCCAAAGCATGAGTAGTGGAAAGCTTTCTTGTACCAAAGAACGCCAGTCTTTCGTTTTGGGCAGCAAGGGTTGGGCGCCGCGTTTTTATTCGGGGCTCTCGTTCCAGACCCCATTCGCTGTTGGTTTTGAAATTGGCAGGGAAGGCTTTTATTTTGGCAGCTTCGAAATTCGCGTAGTGGTATTGTAATGGATTGGGAATGTTGACCACCAAAATCACTGCCGCAGAATTGCTGGCGGATAGTCCTTACGACTTGCGTCTCACCTTGTTGAGCGGCAAGGAGGGGCTTTCTCGCTTTATATCTTCGAGCAGAGTGCAGAAGCCAGGTTTAGCCTTAGCTGGTTTTACTGAGCACTTGCATCCCGAGCGAATACAAGTATTTGGAAATACCGAAATTAGTTATTTGCTTACCCTTTCTTCTACTAGGCAACGTGAAGTTTTGCGCGCACTATTCAAAATAAATTTGGCCTGTTTAGTGGTTACCAAGAATCTGGAAGTGCCTGCTATTATTATGGAGGAGGCGGCGCTTTTTTCGGTTCCGCTGATGAAAACTCCTCTCCTGACTGGTGTTTTTATTGCGCACGTGCAGCAGTTATTAGAGGCAGCGTTGATGCCTCGAGCGAGTCTTCACGGGGTGCTGATGGATGTTTTTGGAGTAGGAATTCTCATTCTTGGAAAAAGCGGTATTGGCAAAAGTGAGTGCGCTCTTGATTTAGTGATGCGGGGACACCGGCTGGTTGCGGACGATATCGTCGATGTTTTTCGCCGGCAGGACACAGTGTTCGGAACGGGTTCTCCTATTATTCGTTATCACATGGAGATTCGTGGATTAGGAATAATTAATATTAAAGATCTTTTCGGTGTCTCCGCAGTTCGTGACATGAAAAAAATTGAACTGGTGGTGGAGCTGGTAGAGTGGCATTCAGAAGATGACTATGATCGACTAGGGATTGAAGATCGGTTATTCAATGTACTTGACTTGCCTATCCCTTTACTGGTTGTACCAGTGCGACCAGGAAGAAACATGACCACTATATTGGAAGTCGCGGCGCGGAACCACTTGTTGAAATTGCAGGGGCATCACTCGGCACGGGCTTTTCAAGAGCACTTGAGTCGGGCGATTGCGGAAAGTACAGTCATTCACACTGCCCGTGAAGAGCCGGAGTAACTTGTGATTGCATCTTCGATTATTGCGGACCCTAAAAAGCCACGCGTGGTTGTCATTACTGGAATGTCGGGATCGGGAAAATCTACCGCTACCCGTGCTCTTGAAGATTTAGGTTATTTTTGTATTGACAATCTCCCGGTAATTCTGTTGCCAAAAATGACTGAGCTGGCTGCGGCTGCCGGGGCTGAGATACATCTTCTGGCGCTGGTTATGGATGCTCGGGAAGGTAGATTTCTTCTTCAGGCTCCTACTTTTATTGAAGAAGCACGCCGAGCGGGACACTGGGTGGAGGTGATCTTTCTAGATTCCTCAGACGAGGTGTTGGTTCGCCGTTTTTCGGAAACTCGGCGTCGCCATCCTTTGGCGCCGGAAGGCACGGTTCTGGAAGGTATCTGTTTGGAGCGCGGAAAGCTTGGAGATTTACGAAGACTTGCGGATTGGGCCGTTGATACTTCGTCATTGACGGTGCACGAGCTTAAAAGCTTGATGCATAGTCGATTTGCTCCTTTTTCTCAAGGCGGGCCCAGTCTTTCGGTAGTTTCTTTTGGCTATAGATATGGAATTCCAGTTCAAGCAGACTTAGTGTTTGATGTGCGCTTTCTTCCTAATCCGTATTTTGTTCCCGAGCTTAAATCATTTACTGGCTGCGATACCCGGGTAGCTCAGTATGTGTTGAATCGTATCGAGACTCAGTCTTTTTTAGAAAAAATTGTAGATATGTGTGATTTTTTGATTCCCCATTTTCAGCACGAGGGTAAAGCGTATCTCACTGTAGCGATAGGTTGCACTGGAGGTAAGCATCGCTCGGTGGCGGTGGCTCACGAATTAGGTCATCGCATGCAGAAAAAGTACCGGGTGCAGGTTTTGGATAGAGATTCGGAGAAAGAGTAGGTGTCAATTCCTACCCCATCTAATTGTCATAGTTTTCTCTTCCCAGAAGGCTTATAAATAAAGACCTACAGTTTTGATAGAGGCGAAAGTTAGCAAGGAGGCGGCGATGGTAGGTGTTGTCCTCGTCACTCACGGGAATTTGGGAAAAGAGCTCTTGGGGACTGCAGAATTAATCGTCGGTCCTATGGAATCGATATGCGCGCTCTCTATCCACCCTCAGCAATCGGTGGAGCAGATTCGCGAAACTATGGCTGGGGCCATCCGAGAGGTAGATTCGGGAAACGGGGTGCTTATCCTTACCGACATGTTTGGTGGAACTCCTGCGAACTTAGCTTTGACATTTCTCGAAGATTGCCGAGTTGAAGTAATTACCGGCGTAAATTTGCCCATGCTTTTGAAGCTAGGAACATCTAGGCAAGGTCCTTCTACGGTGGTGGAAATTGCTCAGGAGATAACCTCCTATGGGCAAAAAAATATAGTTTTTGCATCTGATTTGTTGGGGACCACCCATCTGGGGAGTGCTCGGCAGTAGGGTCGTCTATGATTGCCTTAGTGCGCGTTGATAATCGGTTAATTCATGGTCAAATAGTAGAGGTTTGGCTTTCTGCTTTGAAGGTCCAGCGCATTTTGGTTGCAGATGACGCGGCGGCTGCTAACCCTTTGTTGCGGACGGCAATGGGCATTGCGGTGCCACCGCCCCTAGCTGTGGAAATTAATGCAGTAAAAAGTGTTGATTATACCCATGCCCAAGCAGCTTCTGAACGAGTCCTTTTGTTGCTGCGAGATGTTGGGGAGGTACTGCGGGCTTGTGAGCTTGGTCTAGTTCTGTCTGTTCTGAATCTGGGAAATATTCATTATTTACCAGGACGCACACAGATAACTCCCTCAGTTTTTTTGTCTTTGCCTGAAATAGAGCAGCTTAGGCGATTGGTCGGTCAAGGAGTTACTGTGGAAGCTTGTGCTGTGCCCAGAGAAAAACCGGTTTCCTTTCCCGAAATTGAATCGCGATTTAGTGCTGGCCGCTGCGGATGTTAAATTAACGACTAGGAGATGACCTAGTTTTATGCTTGGAAGGTTCTTTCCCCCGCGAAGGTTTGTTTACCAAACCGAAGTTGCGAGCTTTGCGTGCGCAAGTATTGCGATCAAGCCCCAAGATTTTAGACGCCCGGCCTAAATGGTTTTCAGTGTGGTTAAGCACTGCTTTGAATAAACCGCGTTCTACTTGCTCCATTACTGTCTCATGCAAAGAAGGGGTAGCATCACCCAGTCGGGAGAGTATGGCCGCAACTTTGGATGCAATGAAGCTTTCCAAACCTTCTGGCGAAAAGCTTAGCGAATCGGTAAGCATGTTCTCGGAAATGTTTGAACCTTCGCAAAGGCGAACTTCGAAACCGGCCGCAGTTAAGCTTTGTACTATTTCCGAGGGGGTATGTACTGGAAGAACTATAGAGGAACGTGCGAACATAGAAGAAATATTGGACATGATAAATTGCCTTGTATTTAGGGGGTTGCCCTATTAGCTCTGTGGGAGTTAGGTGTCAAACATGCGAAGTTTGTTTGACGGTTTGGCATGCGCCTCCTACCATGCAAGAAAAGCATATAGACACCTTTAGGGTTCTTCTCTCAACCAACGACAGCAGTAGGTAGGATTTACACTCTATTTCGTCCGATGTTCAATATGGTTCCGAAAGCGGTCATCACATTTTCAGTTTTCCTGTTTTGCACGACTTCATTTTCCGCCGAACTACCTTTACCGCCTTTGCCCTCCTTGCCTGAAGAGGAGTCTTCCGATGCTCAATTGAATGAGGCGGTTAGGGAATTAGAAGAGCTTCGAGCGGTGGAAGAGGCAGCGGTGGAAAAAGGCATGATAAGGGCCGAGGAAGTGTTCCAAGCCATGCGCCGTGCCGGTCCTTATAGTCCGCTACATCAGCGATGGAGTGACGCCCTTGGAGGTTCATGGCCCATTCCTATGTTTTTCGACGAGAATGAGCTGGAAGCATCGGCCCTGGCAGAGATTGGCTCCTTCGATATCGATAAAGCAAGGAATTTGTACGACATTCCTGTGGAGATGAACTCTTATGTGGCTGACTACATAAGATTTTTCCAGACGACAGGTCGTAAACATTTTGTGAAATGGCTCAATCGCTCTTCTCGATGGATGCCGATGATGCGCAAAGCCATGAAGGAAGCGGGATTGCCTGAAGACACGGTTTTTCTCTCCATGATCGAAAGCGGATTCTCCACAAAAGCTTATTCTCATGCGAAGGCTTCGGGGCTATGGCAATTCATTCCTTCTACCGGAAAGAGGTTTGGTTTAGGGTTGGACTTTTGGAGAGATCAGCGTCGTAACCCCCATTTGGCAACCACTGCCGCAACAAAATATTTGAAAGATCTTTATTCCGAATTTGGAGATTGGCGGTTGGCATGGGCCGGTTACAACGCGGGCGAGGGCGCCATTCGTAGAGCCATCCGAGCAGAAAAAACTACCGATTTTTGGAAAATAATTGCTGGACGTTCACTGCACAAAGAAACTAAGCACTATGTTCCCAAGCTTATGGCGGCGGCTCTTATTGCCAAGAACTTGAAATTCTTCGGCTTTCGGGAATCGGAGCTCTGTCCGGAGCCGGTTTGGGAATATGATCAGGCAGAGGTTTCGGAAGCTACCGATTTGGAAGTGATAGCCCGTGCGGCAGGAATTTCCGTTGATAAAGTAAAAGAGCTCAATCCTGAGCTGCGTAGCTTTTGCACTCCTCCCTCAAATTCGTTGAAAGGAGGAGTTTATTACTTACGTCTCCCCAAGGGAACGGGGGGGCGATTCACCCAGAATTTTGCCAAGATTGCTCCTCATAACCGTCTTTCGTTCGCCGTGCATCTGGTTAAAGCGGGGGATACTCTCTCACGGATTGCTGCTCGGTATAAAACTGTGCCCGAAGCTATCATGCGCATGAATGCGATTAGGGATTCACGACGACTGCGACTGCGGGATAGACTAGTAATTCCTATTCCTAGCAAGGGAGCGCGGGCTAAATTGGCGCTAGCTTCGCGCAGACAAGGTTTTAAAGCTGCCTCGCCGAAACGAGAAATTCCTGCCGCTTCTCGCCGGCGTCGTTCTCGGGCAGTGGCTGGAAGCATAAGATATGTGAAGGAAGGACGACGCACCAAGGCTTTATATGGAGTTGCTCCTGGTGACAGCTTGTGGGCTATTGGCCGCAATTTTGGTGTTTCTGTAGAGCAGTTAAAAAACTGGAATGCACTGAGAGGAAAAAGAGCCAAGCTCCAAATTGGACAAGAGTTAGTATTCTATCCTGCAGAAAAGCATTTGCGGCGCAGGCAGAAAATAGCAAGTTCGTCTTCTACTAAGCGACTCCGAGCGGTTTCTACTAAAAAAACAACTGTTCAATCAAAAATGACCCACGTGGTGCAAATGGGAGACACTCTCTGGTCAGTTGCACGGAGGTATCGAGTATCAGTGGCAAACCTCAAGCGGTGGAATAAGATTAAACATCATAAAAAACTCCAGATTGGTAAATCAATTGTTGTAGTTGCTCCATAAAAGAACGCGTTTTGAGTGCGAAAGCAGTTTTGGGGTCACAAAAGCGTTGGCAGAATACAATAGAGCCGCCCGGTCGAGGGCGAAAGGGGCCGCACAATGAATATCCAGGATCCTCGGAAAATCCGTAACATTGGGCTATTCGGACACCAGGGAGCAGGAAAAACAACGTTGGCCGAAGCTCTTCTTTGGTTTGCCAAAGCGACTCCGAAATTAGGCAACGTAGCTGACGGAACCAGCAATTTAGATACCGAACAAGAAGAGATTAAGCATCGATTATCGATTGGTTTGCATTTGGGATGGGCGGCTTGGAAAGAGCACAAAATCAATATTTTGGATACACCAGGCGACCCCAATTTTTTCATGGATACGCGCGCTGCTCTGCGAGTAGTCGATATTGCACTAATAGTTGTCGATGCCGTCGCCGGCGTACAGGTACAAACTGACCGAACCTGGACTTTGGCCGGTGAAGCCAAGCTTCCCCGAATGATATGTATTAATAAGCTTGATCGGGAGCGTGCAGATTTTGAGACTGTGCTAGATGATATCCGCGTTTCTCTGGCCGACAATATTATTCCCGTGCAACTTCCTGTGGGCAAGGAAAATGGTTTTGCGGGGGTAATTGACCTTCTTTCCCGCAAATTGCTGCGCAATAAAACCGAAAACGTGGTGGTAGAGGAAGAAATACCGGAAGATTTGCAGGAGGCGGCGAACAAAGCGCGGGAGCTTTTGGTGGACTCAGTTGCGGCAAGTGACGATTCTCTTACTGAAACCTATTTGGAGGTGGGGGATCTCACTACCGAAGAGCTTAGAAGCGGTTTAGCTAGAGCTATTACCTTGGGAACACTAGTTCCAGTTTTCTGTGGCTCAGCAGGCAACGGCATTGGTACTTCGGCATTGCTTGATTTTATAGTAAGCAGTTGTCCTTCGGCGGCGGAAAGACCATCACTGCATGCCGAAGATCCCAAAACAGGCGCCGCACTTGAGCGGCGCGGTCATGTGGCGGCGCCTCTGACAGCTCAGGTGTTTCGAACTATTGTGGATCAGTTTGTAGGAAAGTTGTCATTACTAAGGGTTTGGTCAGGAACTTTGCCCAGCGATGGCCAGATTCTGAATTCTTCGAAAGGCATTACCGAACGCTATTCCCAGATTCTAAATATGACCGGGCGTAAGACCGAACCAGTTAGTGAGGCTGTTGCTGGCGATATGGTAGTAATTGCCAAGCTAAAAGAAACTCAGACTGGAGACACGCTCTGCGATGCGAAAGCGCCAGCAAGACTTCCCGACCTGCTCAAAACCAAGCCAGTAATTACCTACGCGTTAAAGCCGAAAACCAAAGCCGATGAAGACCGAATTGCCCAAGCTTTGCATCGACTAACCGACGAAGACCCTACCTTGGAAGTAGGTCGAGACGTAGAGGCCGGGGAAACTCTTCTGGGAGGAGTGGGGCAAACTCACATCGAAATTACGGTTGAGCGCTTAAAGCGTAAGTATTCGGTGGAAGTAGATTTGCTGCCTCCTAAAATTCCCTATCGGGAAACCATTAAAGGCGTGGCGCATGGAGTTGAGGGTAAGCACAAGAAGCAGTCAGGAGGGCGCGGTCAATTTGGGGTTTGCTATTTAACGCTGGAGCCGAATGTGCGAGGAGGGGGGTACGAATTTTTTGACGAGATAGTAGGGGGGGCAATTCCTCGCAACTTCATACCCTCGGTAGACAAGGGCATTCGCGGAGCCATGGGTAAAGGAGTTGTTGCCGGTTATCCAGTCGTAGACGTAAAGGTTCGTTTGCAAGATGGAAAATTCCATGACGTAGACTCAAGCGATTTTTCTTTTCAAATGGCGGGTAGTAAAGGGTTCAAAACCGGTTTTATGTTGGCTAAGCCAGTTTTATTAGAGCCAGTTATGAATTTAGAAGTAACTATTCCCGAGGAGTACACTGGCGATGTTATTGGCGATATCAACCAAAGAAGAGGCAGAGTTTTGGGGGTAGAAACTAAAGCGAAAAACCAGCAAATTAAAGCCCAAGCTCCTTTGGCGGAGTTATTAGCTTATGCTCCCGATCTTCGTTCTATTACCAGCGGCCGAGGATCGTTTACCATGGAATATTCTCACTACGATGAAGTGCCGTCTAACATTGCTGAAAAAGTTATTGCTATAGCTAAAGGCAAAATGAAAGTTGAAGAAGAAGAATAAACGAATAAACAACGTAACTATTTAGTGCCCCTTCTCTCCCGAGGAAGATGGGAGCTTGCAAACATTCCCTCTCCCCCTGGGAGAGGGTTAGGGTGAGGGTTTGTAACTCTCTCCCAAAGGGAGAGAGGACTTGGCAGAATTGGCGCGACCTCTGCGCCAGATGTTGATGTCTAAAATTGAGCATCTGGCAAGGTATTGCTTATTTGGTTTCTGCTTGCTAGGTAGCATTTTCCCGTAGCCTTAGTGCAATGGCGACACTGAAGGCTTGAGTTTGATTTTTCTACTATTCGTTCAGGATGCTTGTAGCATAAGTATTCCCATTGGAAAAGTATTGCCCAAGCTAATGCCACAATCGAACCAGTCCAAAATGATGGTACTACGAAAAGAGGGGTTGCGTACATCCAGTATCCCCAATGGTATATCCTGCAATTATTGCAACATTTATTATTTAAAATGAATTTTTTAAAAGGGCACCAAACTTGAACACAGAAGGCATCCATAAAATAAATAAATGGCACCACTACCAATACTGAATGTACGGGAATTAACCCCGAGTAAATACTTGTCCAATAAACCGCAAGTATGGCAAGCCATATCCAAAAAACCGCCTGGACCTTTTTGGAAGAGTGTTTTTCGGTGTTCTTCAATTCTTTGAAATTTCTTGGCCTAAAATATTTTTTAAAAATTTTTCCGGACGCCATGCTGTGCCCCCAAGGGAGCATGCTTCGGATTAGAAAAATAACCGTGACCAGCCAGACTAAATGAAAAAGCTTGAATTTGAATAGTATTGGATGAGTGAGATATTTTTCCAGAATTCGCCAGTCATAGAAATAAATGGGTGCTATTATTGCTAAAATAAAACCTCTAAAGACTAATTGCTTCATAATAATGTGTACTCTTCTCTAAATATCCCAGTGCCTACATGTTCCCCTTTCGAAAAGGGGGTTAGGGGGATTTTATAGGCACGAGTATTTTAGTATCTTCATGCTTGGTCGATATCTTTGCAACTAGAGGTTAACGCAGACAACAGAGGCTTGAGGATGAGTTTTAAGGTCTAGCCCGCCTCACGGACACAGCGAACGTAGTAATTGTCGGTCTTATCGTACCAATAGTTGCTTCCATAGCTCGATTTGTCACCGAGAGTGACGACCCACACCGAACTAGGAACGCCATATTTAGGCGTAGATGTCCAATAAAGATCAATTGGCCCAAAAAACGCATCTTGATCAACTACAGGTCTAGTTGTTCGGTGATCAACAATGGTCAACAACTCCGAGATATTTGGCAACCGCCAACCAGCAGAATACCCGCCAAGTTTCTCTGCATTCTGCTGTTGACAATAGGCTTCGGCTTCCGACCAGGTATAAGTCTGGTTGGGGGCTTCTTCCTGCCAAATCAGTTTGGTAACTATATCCAACACCGTTTCTGATTTTGATTGGTAGCGGGCGGCGGCAAAGCTTATTGATGAGCACAACACCATTAATAAGTAACACATTATTAATAGGCATTTTGTTAGTTGATTCATAAGTTCCCACCTTTAAATGTTAGTAGCTTTCCTAACCAGACATACAACTTTCTCACCGGACGCAGCGAACGTAATTAGTGTAGGACTTGGCGGCCCGATGGCTCATGCTGTTGTCGAAGCTGACGCCCCAGGCCGACATGTCTTTACCCGTAGAGCTCCAAAACGAACGAGGACCCTCTGGGATATGAAACACCGAATTTATAGAATCTTTCTGATAATCCACTAATGACTGTAGCTCGGTAATAGTGGGTAGTCTCCAACCATCGCCCAGATTGCTACAAATTGATTTAGCCTCTTCCCAGGTAAACATTTCTGTTTCCCCTTCTCTCTGATAGTCTTTCTTCCAACGCAAGCAGGTTTGCGTATCTAGCACTACGCCATTTCCCAATTCTTGATAAGCGGTGTCAGGGGGCGACAAGGGAATAGGCAGCCAGTTGGTCAACAGAGTTTCCGAGTGAATTACAGCGGGGCAGGCGCATTTGTTTTTCACGCTCCCGACCCCGCATTCTTGCGGATGGGGACACCCCCCGCAAGTCCGTAATCTTCCGCAGCGGTCGGTAACATCACCACAGGTTTCTGCACAAAGCTCCGTATCAGTTTCGGGAATGCAAGTGAAAGTCGCACTTACGGTTTGCGGGGCATTCATGATCAGATTACAGCTTTCCGCCCCCGAGCAGCTTCCTCCCCAACCACTGAAAGCTTGGTTAGCGGCCGGCTGAGCAATCAGATTTACGCTGGCGCCATATGAGTAGGTTGCACTACAAGCTGTGCCGCAGTTTATGCCAGAAGGGGTAGAGGTAATCGTTCCATTGCCGGTTTTAGTTACGGTTATGGTGAAAGTTTCTATGGGCTTGCAAACAACCGTTCCCGAGCTTTCGTCACAGATTTTTTCTTCACAGCCGCCGTTGTTTTCCGCGCATTTCGCCGGAACATCGGGGCTTTCAGTTTCCACACACTGGAAATTCACGCATTTGCGTCCCGGACACATAGTATCGCCGGTGCAGCGTTTAATGATGCACACGTTTCGGTAACAATAACTATTTGGCGCACAATCGTCCTGGGAAGCACAAGCCAGGGGGTCTTTTGCTTTGCAGCCGGCTATTCCTGCGGCGCCCATGATGGTGATAGCTGCCATAAACAGCAGGGGTTTTCGCATTTGCCGAGCCTTTGGGCCTTTTTGCTTCCCATGCTTTGGGGGTTCGCCCGCGGAAAAAACTGCCGAGTTTATAATACCCATCTTTATATTGTTATTACTCAACCTATTGCTATTGCTCAAACTATTAGTTATCGAGGTTCGATTCATTGGCTAGCCCTTAGCGATAAAACGGCCCTTCAATCAACCAGTATGGCACACACCACTCTTACCGTCGATGATTTCGCTTTTTGATTTCGTTTTTTGCTCATTCCAGGGTTTGAGAGCCAATTTCATACCAATGCTTGCGTGGTAATCTTTTTTAAAAACATTGTTTTATTAAAGAAAAATTTGATTGTTTGGCAATTAGCCAGTTGTCTTAATGCCAGTAATCGGAACGGTAAACCAGATGCGACGGGTATCGCCGCCATTGGCAATGGGGCAAACAACAAGTAATTTCGTTGCAGCGTTAAAACTCATCACGAGAAAATCCCCCCAACCCCCTTTTGCAAAGGGGGAGAAACTGAAGAGGCCCTTTATTAGGGGGAAAATTGAAGATTCTCCCTTTTGCAAAGGGGGCCAGGGGGATTTTCTTTCAGAACAGAAACAGAAATGCCAGTCTTAGGAAAGACTGGCATAAGCAAAACTGCACCAAGTAAACCCTATTGTTGTTCTAGGGTAAGTGAGGCATCGTTATTGTCTAGTCCCGCTCCTGAACGTCGTCCGAGTATGTGGTAGTAGGCGTGTTGTAGATAGTAACTAGGGTCGCCATGCCATTGCAGTGATCTTAAGGCAGCATCTCCATTGAGTGCGGGGACCACTTTGAAGGTGGCGTCAGACTTGAACACATCGGTTTCATCGTCGGGCTCGATGAAAGTAATATGGCTTTTGGGGTCGCCCACGCCGTTTAGCGACCAGGCGAAGGCTTGTCCGATGTGTTCTGGCCATCGGGTGGGATCGGTGCTATCTATCCGTAAGTATTTTCCTGGCGTTTGAACGCTTTCAAACGAGACTAGGGTGGAATCGGTTGGATCGGCCAGACCGGGGTAAGCTATCCACAAGAACGCATTTGGTATGCTTACTGCAGACTCATCGAGTTTAGCCATGATTCCATCGTTGGCATCCGGTAAATCTTGGGTATTAGTAGTAGCGACATAGAATGGATTGCCACCTTCTGCCCAGGTCGTTTTTAGCCTCAAAGTTACCACCACTGGAGTTACCGATTGAGTGGTTCCAGTAGATTTGTTGCTCAGCGTATCGACTGATTTAATGGTGAAGTCGATGGGAGTATCGGTGGCAAGACCAGAGATGACTGCTTTGCCGACCCCTTTGGCAATCGAAATGGGGTTAGTAAGGCCCGGGTAGGTAATCTCTACGTGATCGAAATCTGAGTCGGATGGGTCAGTCCATGTAAGAACTACTTGGCCGGTGAGAGGAGTAGTTACTGCAAGCTCACTGATTTCATTGGAATAAACAATGGCTGGTTTTCCAATTTTGATAGTTGCCGAGCCGCTGGTTGATCCCTCTTCTTCATCAGTTACGTTCACAGTCAAAGTGCATGAGCCGCTTTCGGGAGCAGAGGAAGGCGCGGTCCAGGTAGTCGAAGCAGTGCTAGCGGATTCGAAGGCGCCACCGCAGTCATCGCTCCAAGCATAGGAAAGAGTATGGTTGTCGAAATCGGAAGCGACCACTGAAATAGCGCTGTTTTCCTCGACTCCAACTTGGCCGGGGTTAACCGTCATCGATGATATAACTGGCCAGGTATTGATACTCACGGTTATATTAGCGCTTCCTTCGGTCACAATTTCTTCAACAGTGATAGTGAAAGAAGCTCCTGCGGTTGCACTTTTGCCATCGCTTACAATTATCGAGATGGTCTGAGCGCCAGGGGTAGAAGGTGCGGTCCAGGTGGTGTTCGCGGTATCCTCGGCAGAAAATGTACCCGCGGAAGCAGTCCAAGCGTAAGTCAGAGCATCGTTATCGGGATCGGTAGCGACTACCGATAAGGTGATTGTGCCGTTGGTAAGAACCTGATTGGTCGATGCGGTTGCAGAGGTAATATACGGAGCTTTGTTGTTATAGGGATCTGGCGGTATGGTTTGTTGTAAGAGAATTGCCACCACTGCGGCGTTGTCAGCAGTAATAGTAACTCCTGTTGCCGAGCCCTGGAAAATTAATACGTTTTCGCTGTCGAATGCTTGCGCCAAAAAGGTACGATCATTGCCGGCAACAATCTTGTCGATTGTGCCGCTCCAAGTTCCCGCATTATTCGTAAGATTCGCTTCAATATCGGGATCAATACCAACCCCACTGACTGTTACTTTTACCGAGGCAACATTGGTGCTGCTAAGATTTTGGAATTTTACTTCTACCGCAGCACTTCCTGTCTCTTTATCGGTGTTTGTTTCGCATCCGGTAAGCGCCAAGCTGAGTATTCCGCATATTGCCCAGCTTGTAGAAAACAGACGTTTTCTTTGTAAAACAAAACTCATATTACCTCCGTGTTGTATGTAAGGAAAAAGGGAGTTAGAGGTTAAACATCTTGCTAAAAACCATGTTTTTGCTGCCTTGCATGGTCAACAAACATTATTACGACGACTGGTTCGTGCGCTGTCAACTGGCGATGTATTCTAAAAACTAAAGTACAAAGTACTGATAACGCACTTTAGTTCTCGATGTATCTGCAGGAAACAACCGGTAGTTGTTGATGGCTAACTCTAATACTTCCAATGAATTTAATTCGCAGCACTGCTTTAAGGCGCATTCACAGTGATAGCGAAAGAAGTTCCTGTCATTGCACCTTTGCCGTCGCTCACACTTATTGAGATGGTCTGGGAACCAGCGGTAGAAGGTGCGGTCCAGGTGGTGCTTGCGGTATCCTCGGCAGAAAATGTACCCGCGGAAGCAGTCCAGGAGTAAGTCAACGTATCGTTGTCGGGATCGGTGGCTGCTACAGAGAAGGTGATGGTGCCATTGGTAGCGACCTGATTTGTCGATGCAGTTGCTGTGGCAATGAATGGGGCACTGTTGGAATACGGGGTTGGTGGTGTGGCTTGTTGTAATGCAATTGCCACTATCGTAGCATTATCGGCAGTAATGGCTACTTCGGTTGCCGAACCTTGATACACTAATTCGTTATTGCTGTCGTATGCCTGCGCTAAAAAAGTATGATTACCGGTTGGAATATTATCAATTGTACCGCTCCAGGTTCCCAAATTGTCCGTAAGATTTGCTTCAATACTCGGACTAATGTCGTCACCACTAACGGTTATTTTTATTGAGGTAACATCGCTGCTGCTAAGGCTCTGGAGTTTCACTTCTATCGCAGCGCTTCCGGTTTTAGTACCCTCGCTGGTATTGCATCCTGCAATTGTCAAGCTAAGTATTCCGCATAATACCCAGCTTGTAGAGAGTCCCCATTTCTTTTTTGAATTAAAAAAAATCATCATGCCTCCATTGTCTAATAAAGAGTTAGACATCCTACAAAAAGCCAGGTTTTAGCTGCATTATTTGTAGTGAACTATTCTATGGCGACTAGTCGGTGTACTGTCAACTGGCAAAAAATGTATTCTAATAACAATGCGGAAATTAAAAGAGAAATTTGTCTGAGATGCTTATTAGTCTTCACCGTCCTACAGGTAGTCACTGTGTAATTATTTGTAGACAAAAATCGCCCCATGTCTTACAGAGTCTTAATTCTGCAAATTGATATCGTTCTACCAAATACAATTGCGTAACGATGAGAGACTATTCTAGTATAGAGCGCAGTTTTTTTCAATAACGAGTGTCGGTAACGTTAACCTCTAATATGGTCTAAAAAAATGCGTGTACTATTTGTTTTGTTCCTTTTAATAGTTTTCACAATTCTTGGCGGCGTGCATTATTATCTTCAACGGCGTTTTCTTGGCGCGCTACCTTTTCTTGCTAATCGCTCGCGGCGTATAGTGCAATTGATTTTCGCATTATTGGCCATTTCTTTCCCCGCAGCTCGGCTATTAGGTAGATTTACCTGGCCTAATGCCTTGGTTGAGGCAGCGGATTGGTTCGCAGCGATATGGTTGGGAATGGCATTATACTTTTTTATTAGCGCCTTGTTCGAACATCTCTTGGAGTTTTTACTTGTAAAGACTGGTACAATGCCTGGCGTTGTCTGGCTAATGAAAGGGCGCCAACGGTTGGTGGCATTGTGCTTAGTGGTGGGAAGTGGCCTGGCATTATCAGGTGTCGCCATGCAGCGGGCACGGCAGCCGGCAGAGATCACTAAACTGGAAATTCCGCTTCCTCGGCTACCTTCGCGCTTAGACGGTTTCCAAATCGCTCATCTAACCGATCTTCATATGGGAATGATGATCCACGCGCAACGGCTTACTGAGTTGGTAGAGCAAGTGAACGCATTAAAACCAGATGTGGTAGTGATTACCGGAGATCTGGTCGATGAAGATGCCAGCTATTTACAAGACTTGATTGAGCCTCTAAGAAGTTTCCGGGCCCGCTATGGTGTTTTAGCCGTATCGGGAAATCATGATTTTTATGCAGGAATTGAGGACGTGGTTCGTTATGCTAGAGCAGGAGGGGTTGGTTTTTTAAGAAATGAAAGTGTTTTGGTTGCCGGGGGTATACGATTCTGGGGATTGGATGACCGGGCAATGAGACGATTGTCAAGTACAAAGCAAGTAACAATGGAGCAGCTTTTTTCTCAACAACCCAGTTCTGGTGACCATATTGACGTTCTGCTTTACCATCAGCCACTAGATTTCGAAAAAGCGCACCACTACGGTATTGACCTAATGCTTTCTGGCCATACTCACGGGGGGCAAACCTGGCCTATTCAACATATTTCCAATCTGATTTACCCCAGAAACGCTGGTCTTTACCAAATAGGAAACAGTTATTTGTATGTTTCACGAGGCACGGGAACCTGGGGGCCCCCTATGAGATTAGGAGCTCCCCCGGAAATTGCCCTAATTAAGCTAAGAGCTGTTTCCAACTGAAGTCTGCCGGGCTTTGAGGCTCCAAGTTTCTAAAACCCGGTGCAGAAAGCAGAAAAAGGAATATGAATGAAATTATCGAATCTAGAAAAGCTGAATTCATTTGCTCTAGTAGCGCCCTGTTTTGGCCAGACCAAACAATTCCAATTATTAACCCCTTTGCAAAAAATCACCGCCAGTCAATTCACTAAAAAATCGCAGAATGAAAAACACCAAAGAGTATTAACCTTAGTGGATTATGAATCTGCCGGTGAACAAGCGCAATGTTACCAAGCCACCGCTATTTTTATTTCTGACTTGGAATTCGACGTTGCTTTTTCTAAAATTAATCCTTTCCTGGAATCAACCAACTATGCATGCAATGTAGAAAGAATTCGAGAAACAATTTCCCGAGGTGATGTTTATCAAGTTAATTATACTATCCGAGCAGAATTGCCCGATATTGATGGATGTCAGTTGTTTTCTCAATTATGTGCGCGAGGAATACCTCGATTCGCGGCGTGGGTACGCCTTCCCGGTGGGGAAGAAATAGTTTCTGCTTCTCCTGAATTATTTTTTGAAATAGAAAACCATCGAATTCGTGCTGAACCAATGAAAGGGACAGCCGCGCCCAGTTCAGAAAAAATATTGAAACTTAGTGAAAAAGATCAGGCAGAATTGGCAATGATTACCGACCTTATACGCAATGATTTGACTCCTATTTGCATTCCAAAAACTGTGCGGGTAACTTGCGAACGTCGATTTTTGACTCTCCCTTATGCTGTCCAAGCAGTAAGCGAGATTCAAGGATGCCTTTTGCCCCACATTACGCCTCTCCAAGTTCTTAGCGCATTGCATCCAGGCGGATCGGTGACTGGAGCGCCAAAAAAAGCGGCGATGGAAATGATTAGGCATCTAGAATCAGGTAACCGAGGTTTTTACTGTGGTGCGTTAGGAATACAAGAAAATTCCCGCTCTGTGTATAGCTTACTAATTAGAACTGCTAGCCGCCGTCAGTCAGAAGGATGGGTATACGGGGTAGGGGGAGGAATTGTGTTTGATTCATCGGCCAGTCAGGAGTGGGAAGAAATTGAGTTAAAACTAGGTGCTCTAAAAGGTTGGTGAAAGCCTTTTTGCTCTTGAACACTAATTATCGACTACCCGAAATTACAGGTTTCGAGAGTTTAGCGACCTTTGCAAGCTATAGGCTTCTACAAAGCTTCTTCCCGAAGAATCTGGCTCGGATTGTGCAGGCTTAGAAAAAGGTGCGTCCTCTTTCTTGGAAATGATGTAGAAAAATGATGTAGAGCAATAACGCGTGAATAAACGCCGGTCTAACAAAGGGCGCTAAAGCAAGATTTCGCTTTCTTCGCTTTCTTTGCTTTCAAGGAGAACCCATGAAAAACATTGTGGCGGTAATCAAGCCATTCAAGCTGGATGAAGTAAAACAAGCACTAGCAGAGTTAGGCGTGCAAGGAATGACGGTAACCGAAGTAAAAGGATTTGGCCGGCAGAGGGGACAAACCGAAGTATATCGCGGTGCTGAGTACGTAGTGGAGTTTCTTCCCAAGGTGCGTATAGAGTTGGTTGTACAGGACGATATGGTTGAAAAGGTAATTAAAGCAATGGAGCTTTCTGCGCGTACTGGAAAAATTGGAGATGGCAAAATATTTGTAATGCCAGTATTGGAAGCCGTTCGCGTACGCACCGGTGAGCGAGGCGAAGAAGCAATTTAACAGGCGCAGGATTGTGCCCTAGCCCTCTCCCCAAGGGAGAGGGCTTTCAATGTTCTGGTTACTGCTATCCGTCGATATTCTTGAAACGGCGGGGCTTGCTTTTTTGTGATGTTCGCGAGCAAATCGATCAACTAAATGATCAACTAGCGAAGGAATATCTACTTTGCGTGATCTTAAAGGGGGAACAACTATGGGAAATACATTAAGCCTATAAAACAAATCTTCTCGAAATCTTCC
>JBNKEI010000043.1:0-69899 GCA_050288705.1 Myxococcales bacterium | reverse complement strand
GGGCTTTTCGAGCACCGACTATTCAGGAACTGGCGGAAAAAATTCCCGAAAATTCCGAACTGAACCGAGGTCGTTTTCAAGGTAATCCTAATCTAAGACCAGCAATTATTGATACTTTTGAGGCGGGAGTGGAGTCCATCTTGCCGCTGAAAACCAATATTTTACGGTTACGAGGTAATGTATTTTATAATTATTTCTCCAATCCTATTGCCGCAGTTGATAATACTGGAAATGTGCCACGTTTTGCTAATCGTGAATTGGGAGTGGAAGTGTTGGGTTTAGAATCCGAGATACGTTATGAATTATCTAACCGGGCATTTACTTTACTCAATTTTTCCTGGTTTCGAGCATGGGATCGCGCTGCAAAAGCAGGAGAATATCTCACTGACGTGCCGCAGTATCGGTTAAATTGGGCGACCCAAATCCCGTTAGGCGATTGGCTAAATTTTTCCGTGCTCGGCCAGGCCGGAGCAGAAAGAAGAAATAATAGGCGCTCTATTTTGGAAGCATTGCGTTCTTTTCGTATACCGCCATATTTTCTTCTAGGAGCCCAAATTAGTACCGAGCCAATTGCCGGACACTTTGAGTTTTCAGTTACCGCCAGAAACCTGTTTCAATCGAAAATAGTAGATGATGTGTCGCGCTCAGATAGGATACCAGAGCTATTGCCGCGAGAAGGTTTTTACGGGTGGTGTACGTTGCGTGCTAGTTACTGAGGAAAAATCATGAATATTCGGTTTTACGGAATAGCATTGTTTTGTTCTTTGATAAGCATATCCTGTCTTAAATACAATGACGAGCATGTCGATCTGATCAATCCCGAAGACGTAACCGGCTGGATTAGTGGAGATATTATCATTTCCAAAGAAATGTTGCGATTAAATGACAATCCTATTGGGCAACTGGTTGCAAAAGCATTTTATCATGCTTTTGACGAACAAGTTGAATATCTGCTACCAGAATTGGCCATTCAAAATGCTGGTTCAATTCGTTGTGAAAAGGTGAACGGCGCAAAACTTAAAAAAGGTGCCATTAAGCGTAAGGTTTTGAAGGATGTGCTTCAGTTCGATGAGAAAATTTATGTAGTGGAGGTAACTTATCGGGAATTAAAAAATATTTTAGAACATTCGGTTGCGTTGTTCCCTACAGACAATCCTAAGGGATCTTATTTGCAGGTATATGGGGTGAGGTTTAAAGCTGATTGTAGCCGTCAGGCTGAAAAGCTTGATTCGCGAGGGAATCGTATAACCGAAGGAAACCGCGTTTCTGATGTTTATGTGCTCGATCGTCACAGTGGAACTGAAAAATTTATCGAGGAATTTTCTGACGATCAAACGGTGCGCCTGGCAACTTCGGAATATCTGCTACAAGGAAATGATGGCTATATTGATTTAAAAAATAAAATGAACAAACCAAACAGTAAAATGGCCAACGAAAAGAGCTTTGAAGTCATTGCTAGCTATTTTTTAGAAACCTACCCGGTCGATTCTCCGCTTTCGGCAGAACCTGAACACAATACGATTTTAGAAAAGAATTGCAAAAGCAAATAATATTAATAAACCGCAGTTGTAAATCGTCCATGCTTCACACTATTCAACTGCGGTTCGCGGGTGGTATTCGGTAATTGTTGTATTGGGTGCCCTGGGTACGCGGCCATTTGCGAGACTGACGGCGTTGAGAGCCTGTCGCGTCAAATAAATTGAGGAGACGCCTTTGAGAAAACTTCTTTTCGTATGCGGAATTCTAAGTGCTCTGTTTACTGTATTCCATATTGGCTTTTGGTGGATTTTCGACTGGCCGGCGCGCCTCAGCTATATGACGGCCGAGCACCGCATGCTGATGCAGACATTCAACTTCTGCATGCTCCCATTCTTCTTTTTCTCTACCTATGCCTACCTGGTGCTTAGGGACGAACTCCTCGCCACTAAGGTGGGGCGGGCAGCAATTGCGCTGAATGTCGGAATCTACCTGTTCCGGGCTGCTGCCGAGCTTCTTTTTGGAGAGATTCGCACGGGCGAGTCCCAATTCTTCTTTGTTCTAACCTTGGCGACCGGCATTCTATTTGGCAACCCACTGATTCATTTTTTTCGTGGCGAGGAGCGGTATACAAAAAAAATCGGGAGAACCATTAATAATTGATTTTTATTCTTATTGACCACGTCAAAGCGCTGGTAGAAGCAGCTAAGTGAGCAGACACTGCTGAACTTAATGGAGTAGCTCCTTGGTTGCGCTTCTTCGCATCATCAAAGAAGTCGAAAAAGCCCTAGCGAATGGATGCCTTGAAACTATAAGGACACCACTGCGCGCCTAAGCCTACCAGCCAAATTAGGCTAAAAGTTGCCAGGCTGCTTTTAGGCGTCCTTGTCAGGTTCTAGCGCCTTAATCGTGCTGACATACAGCTTGTGCCATCGTGTAGTCATCTCTACGCGTGAGCTTCACGCATGCTTACGATACGAAATAGTCTTAAGGTCCCTGGTACACAGATACTCCCTGAGAAGTGCCAATATATACAGTGCGTGGCTCAGTGCGGGTGTCAATTTGTATGCTGCTGATAGAATCATCTGCTAAGCCGTGAGTGCGGTGATAATAATAAGCCCACTCTCCGGTAGCTGGGTTATATCTACCAATGCCTACATAGCTTCCCACCCAAATAGTTCCATCCGGATCGGCAGCTAATGCAGTAACCGCTTGATCAGGCGCGCCTTTGCTTTTATCAAAATACTCGATCGTATTGGTAGAAGGAGAATAGCGTGCCAGGTTGTTGGCTACACTGCCAATCCAAACATCTCCATTGGTGGCAACAGTAATAGCTTTGATATGGTCGTCAACGCGGTCTTGATTGTTTTTATCCGGCCATACATCGACGATGGGATCTTGGGGGGCAAAAAATTCGCCGCCTTCGGAAGAATAAGGAATGCGGGCCACGCGATGCGCTCCGCCAATCCAAACATTGTTGTCCGGAGCGATGGCCAGCCCCCAAAAATCGCCAGTAAAGAAACGGGTGCTTCCATCAGTATCAATTCCTTCGATAGCGCAGTGCTGATGTTCTAATATTTTTTGTTGCTTTTCGTTCCACATGGCTACGCCATGATTTCCTCCAAACCATATATCGCCTGCAAAGGGTCCGCTCAGCAGAGGCCTAATAATGTAAACGTTGCGAATTTTGTAACGGCCATTATAACAAGTGTCCCCTTCGCTGCTAACGTGGCAGTATTCATCCGGAGGGGTATGGATTACATAATGAGTTCCCTGAAGCATAGAATCTTCTACTAATTGCAAGCGGTCTACGCCTCCACTACGAACCATCCATTGCGGATCATTATCTTCCTTGCCGCCGAAAACTCCTTCGTACCCCACCATTACTTCATTGGGACCAAGGCCGGCAACCGATAGCACTTTCCATTTTTGTAGACCATTTTTTTCAGTTAGTTCTTCAAAACCAGTGCTCTCTGGGCGCAATAAGTATAAAGCTTCGTATCCAGCCGCCCAAATGTTGCCAGTTTCGTCGGCAGAAACATCATAAACAGTGGTAGGAAGGCCGTGTGATGTTGAATAATTGACAAACCCGTGCATGGTTATGGGTGGAGGGTACGATTTAGAGACGAAAGTTTCTTCTTCGGGTGTATTGGAAGCATGCGGAGGGTTTTTATTATCGGAGTGTATTGCAGTGTCGTTTTCATTTCTGTTTCCGCAATGGGCAAAAATAATTCCCATCATAAGAAAAATGGCGATTCTATATCTGTGCAGCGTAAACATGGTTTCCCTCCTCGAAATTGGTTACAGTGTGTTCGCGAGATGGCCTATGCAATTATTAGGCACAGGGACTTGCCATTGGGGCTGCGCGAATCTAGGTCTCAAGAAGCGTTACTTCACCAAAGCCTCTTCCGGGAGACGGCAGTTAAATCGGCGGCTTGTCTAGTCGGGAATGGTGGAAACGGCTTTGCGGTTGTATTTGCCTAACACAAAGAGCTGAAGGTCTGGTGATCGTCAAGCGAATCACCGACCAGGTAAGGTGTGAACTATGACCAGGCTAATCCAGGAAATGCAGGAAATGCAGGATAGGATCGAACACCGAGGACATAGCAGGGAAGAGTGCAGAGAAGGCTGTAGAGAAAACCACGCACCTTGGGATGGTTCTTTGCCAGTTCAGCCAGAATTGACTCCCGAAGAGTGCTTAACCTCTTTCCCCCGAGTGCGGCTGCGCAATCCCTCGCCAGAAATGCTTGCGTTGCCTTGGGAGAAGCCACTGGCCGATTGGAGCGCGCCAGATATTTGTTTTCGGGATCTTCCGGTAGGGCCTTCCCGGCATTTGGTGCGCTTTATTGAAATGAAAGATGCGGTATACGCGTTTAAAGAGCTGCCTTTGCGAGCCGCGCGCCAGGAATACAATGTTTTGAGACATTTAGAAGCAGTAGAGCTGGCGGCAGTTCGTCCAGTAGGGCTGGTGGAAGCCACTAGTCGAGATGTAGCCATTCTGGTGACCGAGTATCTTAAGCACTCACTCCAATATCGGAGGTTATTGGCTCGTTCCAGCGTGCGTGGCCCTTATCGCGACCGACTGTTAGACGCTATGGCTTGGTTGTTAGTGGACATTCACCGGAACGGTGTTTTTTGGGGAGACTGTTCGCTGGCAAACACGCTCTTCCGGCGCGATGGACCGAGAATTCAAGCCTATTTGGTCGATGCAGAGACCAGCGAGGTGCATCCATCTTTGTCTGAAGGGCAGAGAATGCACGATCTAGAAATTCTGGTGGAAAACGTGGCCTACGGGCTAGCAGACCTAGCTGCGGCACAGAAACGCACCGACGACATGGAAGGCGCAGTGCATGCTGCTCAAGCTACCCGCATGTGCTATCTTTCACTTTGGAATAGGCTCCATTCCAATCCGGTAGTAGCTGCAGGGGACCGTCATGCTATGGCATCGCATATTCGCCATTTTAATGAAATGGGGTTTGCCATTGACGAAGTGGAACTGGCTCCTTCCGGTTCTGCCAATGGAGTCCAAATAAAGCTGGCGGTATCCAATCGCCGGTTTCATGCCATTGAACTCCAGCGAAGAACAGAAATTGTGGCTTTGGAAGGGCAAGCCAGGCTGCTTCTTAATGATCTTAACGAGTACCGGGCATGGTTGGAGTTTTATGATAAGCGTCATATCAGTCCCGAAGAGGGAACGAAAAGGTGGAAGCAGGAAGTTCTCGAACCCAAACTAAAGCATTTGACTCCTGCTATTGGCCCCCACCGAGACCCCTTGCAGGCTTATTGCGATCTTCTAGAGCACAAGTGGTTGCTTTCAGAGCGGGCAGGTAAGGACGTGGGCCTAGAGGCCGCGATGGATTCCTACCTAGCTTTGGGGGCGCCAGCGCCAGAAGTAATCGGCGAAAAAGGAACAACTAGCGATTTGCTGCTAGACTCCCACACTTTCGTTGATGAGTTAGCCGATGAGCCGGAAGGTGGACTGTCCGCTAGTGGCTCGTAGGTGAAGCGGAAATAAATTGTCTTCGGCTGGGCATCATGCTATACGTGCGTTCAGTTGATTCCCTATTAGTTACCTCGTTAGTACGTGCCGTAACAGTATAGGCGGTCTAGAGGGAAATTGCATGGAACGGTTGACGCCGAGGCAGGAAGAGATTTTAAAATTAATTGCTCGAATAACCGAAGAGCGTGGTTTTCCTCCTACTATTCGCGAAATTGGTCACGAGTTGGGAATAAAAAGCACCAACGGTGTAAATGACCACCTAAAAGCATTGGAACGTAAAGGCGTTCTCGAACGTAGCGATCAAAAAAGCCGATCTTTGGTGACTACTGAATGGGGTCGAAAATTGCTGGGGCAGAAGGTTTCGTCTCCTGACCGTGGAAATAACATAATGGAAATACCATTATTGGGACGAGTAGCAGCGGGCCAACCGATTCTTGCTGAGGAAAGTTTGGAGCAAAAGGTAGTTCTCGATCGGTCTTTTCTTCCCCGAGGGGTGCACAACCTATTTGGACTACGTGTAAAGGGAGAAAGCATGGTCGGTGATGGCATTCTTGATGGTGACCTGCTGTTTGTGCAGCCTCAGACCGTGGCCAAAACCGGGGAAATAGTGGTGGTGATGATAGAAGGCGAAGCGACTGTTAAACGATACTTTTGTGAGAAAGACCGGATTCGGTTGCAACCATCAAACCCCCAAATGGAACCCATCTACATATCCAAAGAAAAAGGGGAGAATGGCGCCTGGATTGCCGGCCTAGTGGTGGGAATGTATCGGAAGTACTAAACCGGAGTGTTTAGTTTATTACCAAGGAAATTGTGGGGGATGCCTTGGAGAAAGCCAATTCCGTCAAAGTATTGATTAGCGCCTGTCTATTGGGTGAGCGAGTCCGCTATGACGGTCAGCATAAACGGGAAGCTTTTTTGGTCGATCAGGTGGGCAAGTTTGTGCAGTGGATAAGAATTTGTCCCGAGGTAGACAGCGGAATGCCTATTCCCCGGCCAGCCATGCATTTGGTGGGCGATCCGGCGGCTCCGCGACTTATCTCTACCAAAGGGGAAGATTTAACCGAGTCAATGCTAAATTTTTGTCGAAAGCGGGTAGAGCAATTGCAAGAGGAAGGGCTTTGCGGCTACGTATGCAAAAAAAATTCGCCGAGTTCAGGAATGGAAAGAGTCAAAGTTTACTCTGACCCCCGATCGCATAACGATTTCATTCGTAGTGGCGCCGGTCTATTTACCGGGTATTTCCGCAAGTTTTTTCCGTTTATTCCCGTTGAAGAGGAAGGGCGATTACATGATCCGGTGTTGGATGAATGGTTTTGGGAACGAGTTTTCTGCATGCATCGCTGGCGTAATTGTTTAGAAGAAATAAAATGTAGCCAAAATCTCCTGAGCTTTCATAAGCGACATTATTATTTGCTGCGTACTCACAGCGAAAAAGCGAGTGAGCAACTTGAACGGTGGTTAACAAGTTCAGTTAGAGAGCATGCAGAGGCTCTATATAAAGAATACGAAAAACAGTTTTTCGCTATTCTTGGTCATCCGGTGGCAAAAATGAACCGAATTCAAATCCTTACTGAAATTGCGGAAAGTCTAAAAAATTTTATCACTCCCGACGAAATGCGAGAAATGCTGGGGTCGATTTATGACTATGATCAGTCAATTGTTCCTTTAGTGGTTCCCATGGTGCTATTAAAACATCATGTTCGCCGCGAGCACATTAGCCTTTGGCAAAGGCAGGTTTTCTTCGAACCCTTTCCGGAGCAGCTTGGCTTGTGGAATAGGCTATAGTTCCGATGGAAAATTTGGTTGGATTCTTGGCGAGGCCTTGCCTTTTGGGTAGTGTCGACCATATTTGCAGTAGTGGTTTTTGGTATGGCGTGAGGTGGGCAAAAGTAAAAAGTAATCGGAGCAAAAAATGGAGCCACCAGTTTTTTCTTTCGATGTAATGAGCTTGGGAGAGACTATCCGGCCGGATTCTTCGGTAGTCTATGATGTTTTAATTCTCGGGGGAGGGCCTGCGGCTCTTTCTGCAGCCATTTATTGTTCTCGCAAAATGATGAAGTCGGCTTTAGTCACTCATGGTTTTGGCGGTCAGATGATGGACACTTCTGAAGTGGAAAACTACCTTGGTTTTCAGGCCTTGTCTGGTAAAGAACTTGCTGATCGCTTTGTTGAACATGTAAAAAAATTTGACATTCCTGTTGCGGAAGGCGAAAAAATTACTTCGGTTCGTAAAGAAATGGATACTTTCGAGGTCATACTACAAAATGGGGTAATTTTTCGTGGCCGAACAGTTATTTATGCATTAGGGAAAAATCATCGGAAATTGGGTGTACCCGGTGAGAATGAACTGATGGGAAAAGGAGTAGTTTTTTGTGCCGTATGCGATGCTCCATTTTATGCTGCAAAAAAGGTAGTGATCGTGGGAGGGGGTAATTCGGCTTTAACCGCTGCCATAGATTTATTGAAGGTTGGAGCAGAAATTATTTTAATTAACTATGCTCACGGATGGCAAGGTGATGCTATCTTGCTTAAAGCAATTCAAAATCGTAATGTGCTGATGCTTGACCACCACTCAGTATTACGCGTTGACGGAGAAAATCAGGTTACTGCGGTGCGTGTTCGCGATCACGGTTCTGGCGAGGAGAAAATTTTTCCGTGCGATGGAGTCTTTGTGGAAATTGGCTTGGTTGCTAATACCGATCCGATTCGACAACTTGCGAAGCTAAACTCTGCTGGGGATCTAATAGTTGATTGTCGTTGCCAAACTAGTGTGGTTGGTCTTTTTGGAGCAGGGGATGCAACCACTGTCCCTTATAATCAAATAGTTATTTCTGCAGGGGAGGGAGCAAAAGCAGCGCTGTCATCCTATGATTTTTTACTTCGGTATGAATAAAGGCATCTTTGATTATCGGGAGAAAAAATGGCCATTCTGAAAGAAAAAGATCGTCAAACTCTGCATGGTGTCTTTAAATCTTCACTTAAAGAACCTGTGCGATTGCTAATGTTTACTCAAGAAATAGAATGTCAATATTGTCAAATCACTAGAGAAATGGCCCAAGATATTGCCGAGCTTTCGCCTCTAATTTCATTAGAAATTAAAGATTTTGTAAGAGACTCGCAAAAGGCGAAAGAATACGGCGTAGATAAAATTCCTGCTTTGTTGGTCCAAGGTGTAAAGGAGAACCGAATCCGTTTCTATGGCGTTCCGGCGGGCTATGAATTTAATTCATTTATTGAAGCTATTGTAGATGTATCAAAAAATGCTACCGGGCTTAGCAAAGAAATAACTCACGAATTAGCAAAGCTAAAAAAGCCTGTTCACCTGGAAGTAATGGTTTCTCCCACTTGCCCATTTTGTCCTCGAGCAGTCAGAGTAGCTCATCAGCTTGCACTCGAATCGCCACTGATTACCGCTGACATGATCGAAATCACCGAGTTCCCTCACCTTGCAGTTCAGCATAATGTACATGGTGTTCCTCATACAATAATAAATGGAAGCGAACATGTAGCTGGCGCAATTAGCGACACTGAGTTAGTTAAAAAAATTGTAGCCATTGAAACTTAAACGCTAATTAGTAATTATTCAGAATCTGCCCTCTTGAACCGCCAAAAATCCGTTCAAGTCGAGCTTGTCGAGGCTGGTTGGAAAATTCCTCGACTACATGCCTGCGGCATTACGCTCGGAAAGACCGTGGTTTTTAATTTTGACACTTGCGACGCAGCAGTGCCGAATAGTTACTATTATTAAGGAATGGAGCATGAAAAGCCAGAACACATTTCGCGAAGTTTTGGCTCAAGGTATTGAATAGCTAACGTCAGATTCCGTTGAGCTTTTTGACTTAGGCCATCAGCAAACTCGTCAAATTCGTATCCTCTAATCGCAAAGAGGTATGCATCGGTAGATTTTCCAAATATTTGCTTGGAAAGCCCTAGGACTGTTCCTGGGCAAACGCCATGACTTGAGAAATCTAGAGAATGAAGCGGGTAGACCGGGCGTAAAGAAAAGGGTTCGGGACCGGAAACATCGGCATCAGCGAAAACAACCACTTCGTGGTGAGCCACGCTAACTGAATCTTCTACCGTGAGCTGATAATCTGAATCGATGGTTAGACCTTCGATGTGCAATCGCTCGATTTCATTAGCCAGAGCGGGTCCTAAACCATCATCGCGACGACCAGGATTTCCAATCCCAAACAAAAGAATTCGGCGGTGCATGTCTTTATTCGCCTTCACGTACTAGTCTATCAAGTTCATTGCCTTCAAAATCGAACAGTGCAAGCCACAAAGGCATTTTTCCTAAAGAATGAGTAGCACAAGAAAGACAGGGATCATAGGCGCGAATAGCCACCTCTATACGGTTTAGCAATCCTTCGGTTAGCTGACGTCCATCAAAGAATTGCTCAGCCACTTTTTGAACTGCCAAATTCATGGGCTGATTGTTACTAGTGGTAGAAACAATAAGGTTAGCCATAGTTACTAGATCATTGTCGTCTACTTTATAGTGATGAAAAAGAGTTCCCCGGGGGGCTTCGATAATCCCAATTCCTTCTTCCTCTCGCTCCCCGGTTATTATTCTTTCTCCGCTTAAAATGTCTTGGTCATGCAAAAGAATTTCAATTTTTTCAATCGCATGAACCAACTCAATCATCCGTGCCCAGTGGTAAGCCATAGTGATGTTCACTGGTTTGCCTTGGGAGAGCTGCTTAAATTCCTGGCGTTCATTTTCAGCCAACGGACTATCGATAAAATCACAGGTATTTAATCGAGCTAAAGGCCCAACTCTGTACCATCCCTTTTTCGGTCCTAAATGTCGAATAAAAGGGAATTTCATATAAGACCAACTACGAACTTCTTCCTGAATGTATTTGATGTAATCTTTTGGTTTGACTTGATCAAAAATAATAGCTCCCTGAGAATCGATGGCTCGGAGGTTTCCGTGGTACAGATCCATAGCTCCGTCATCTCGAACAATAGAAAGGTGATGAGAAGGGAAAGAACCGAAGTTTTCCAAGTCAGTAATATGGTCTTGAGTATACTGTTTACATAGCTGAAGCGTATTTAAAGCCCACTTTTGCATTAAGGGGAATTCCTTTAAAAATTCATCGCGCTCCGCAATGGTAAGACAGCGATTAATTCCCCCGGGAATGGCGCCAGTGCCGTGAATTTTCTTTCCCGCGGTTGCTTTGATAATCTCTTGCCCGTATTTACGTAGCATTACTCCTTGAGTAGCAAGTTCAGAATGGTTGCGCGCTACTCCAATAATATTGCGAATAGCTGGATCGGCATCGAATCCGAAAAGAAGGTCAGGAGAAACCAAATGAAAAAAATGCAAGGCATGACTTTGTAAAGTCTGGGCGTAGTGCATTAGACGACGCATTTTTTCGGCGGTAGGAGTAAGATTTTGCACTCCCAGTACCATGTCCATAGCTTTAGCAGCCGCTAGATGATGGCTAACTGGGCAGATTCCGCACAAACGCTGAACTAGTACGGGCATTTCCCAGTAAGGACGCCCGTGAACAAAGCGCTCAAACCCTCGGAACTCCACAATATGGAAGCGTGCTTCTTGAAATTTCCCCTGTTCGTCTAAATGCAAGGTGACTTTTCCATGACCTTCTACGCGAGTCACCGGCTCGATTTCTATCTTTTTTGTTCGGCTTTGTTTTGTGTCTGATGTTGAGAGGGTAGTCACTGGTCTTTCTCCATTTCTATTTCCAGCGTCTAAGCTATATCAATCGTATTTCAGTAATTCGTAAGGTAGCTTAATGGGTCTTTTTTGCAGGAGAGCCTCCAGCGTTTCCCAGATTGCATCAGCAGAAGGAGGGCAACCAGGTAAAAAATGGTCTATGGTAACAACTTCATGAGCAGGGTATACCCTATTAAGAATTAATGGGAGTTCTGGGCTGTTAGGAATTATGCCGGAAGGATTATATACCGTTGGTCCGTTCACATAGGCTTCTTCCAAGCATTCTTTCAGAGGAATAGTATTGCGCATTGCTGGCAATCCGCCCATAACCGCGCATTCTCCTAAGGAGATTAAAAAATCGCAGTGCTGACGAAAATTGAGCAAGGTGCGAACATTTTCTTCATTACAACATCCCCCTTCGATCAAGCCTATATCGCAATGCTCAGCAAACGCTTTCAGGTCGTCAATCGGTGATTTATCAAATTCTACTAAATCAATCAGTTTCAAAATGCGCTCATCGATATCGAGAATTGACATATGGCAGCCAAAGCAGCCCGCTAAAGATGCGGTGGCAATTCTTGGTTTTTTCATGTACTTCTCCCTAGGGATAACGTTTTTCTATTTCGATTTATTAGATTCTACGGCGGTTCCGATAGGTTCTCGATCGAACAAACGTTCTCCAATAGGTATTGCATAGCCGATTCTTTTGCGAATAATTGCGCCCACTGGACAAACAGAAACCGCACGATCAATTGCTTGAATCTCGGTCTGAGACAGCTTATGTCCATTGACTGCCAAAGAAGTATTAATCCCCCTTCCCACGAAGCCGAACACCGCTTTTTGGTCAATTTCGGTAGCTGCTCGCTCGCATCTTCCACATTGAATGCAGCGATCCCGATCGATTAAAATATTGGAATGACTGGCGTCCTTTTCTCTTTTGGGAAAAAGATAAGGATAGCGCGGCGCGTCCATTCCCAAGCGATAAGCTAGTGCTTGAAGCTCACAATTCCCGCTCTTTTCACATAGCGGACAGAAGTGATTGCCTTCTACAAAAAGCATTTCTACAATGTTCTTGCGCCATTCCCAGAGCTCGGGAGTGTTATTTAAAACTACCGCCCCTTTTTGCACTGGTTGAGTGCATGCGGTTTGGGGACGACCATTTACCAGCACCGTACAAATGCGGCAGTTGCCTGATGGCGTGAGCTCTTTTAGCCAACATAATCGAGGAATGTAAACTCCCGCTTGATCAGCTGCTTCAATTATTAACTGACCTTTTTGGGCAGAAATCTCATTTCCGTCCATGGTAAAAACAATGGTCTCGCTCATTTAGTTGCCTCCCCATCTTTTGGATGAACCAGCTTTTCTACGGGAGCACGTTTTTGCGCCTGAATGGCATCTGCCAAAGCGGCATTAGGGTCGAAGGTTGGGTGCATTACTTGGCGAGTGGTAACTAGTCTTTGTTCGTAAAGCGAACGGAAACTGGCCAATGTGGATTGAATGGGATTAGGTGAAGTTTGACCTAAACCACAACGGCTCATTTTTTTGACGCTCACACATAGTCTTTCCAGGTAGGTTAAGTCGTCGGTAACGCCTTTGCCTTCTAATATTTCTTTTAATTTTTTATGAAGTAAAACATTCCCTACTCGGCAGGGAACGCAGAACCCGCAGCTTTCTTCCTGAAAAAACTCCATATATCGGGCTACTTCGGCTAAAAGATCGCGTTGAGGACCAAATACCACCATCGAACCACCAGTAGCCAAGCCTTCAAAACAGATTCGCTTCTCAAAGTCGGCAGGAGCCACAAATTGCCCCGAAGGCCCGCCCACCAATACGGCTTGCGCGTTTTCACCCCCAACTTCTTTTAGAAATTCAATAACCGAAATTCCCAAAGGCAGTTCATATATTCCCGGAAGCCTACAATCCCCGGAAACGCTAAATAGTTTAGTTCCGCTCGATTCTTTGGTTCCAAAAGAAGTAAACCAAGAAGCACCTTTTTCCATTATTTTCGCAGCACAGCAACAAGTCTCTACATTGGTAACGCAGGTTGGATAGTCCAAATATCCCTTTTCTACCGGAAAAGGAGGTCGCGTTTTTGGCACCCCTCGCTTTCCCTCACAACTAGAAAGGAGAGCCGATTCTTCCCCGCATATGTAGGCTCCTGCTCCTATTTGTAGGCGAATATCGAAATGGAAATCCTTTCCGCAAATCTCACGACCAAGTAAGCGTTTTTGGCGCATTACTTCCATAGTCTTTTCTAGTTTTTCTGCTAAATAACCAGCGTATTCGCCTCTTAAATAAAGAATTCCTTCCGAAGCGCCAATAGCGTAAGCTGCAATGGTCATACCCTGGAAAAGCAAGTCAGGACAAAGGTGCAGCAGTACCCGGTCTTTAAAAGTACCTGGCTCTCCTTCGTCAGCATTACAGATTACATATTTTTTTTCTCCTAATGCGGCTCGCGCAAATTTCCATTTGGTTCCGGTAGGAAAGCCAGCTCCTCCACGACCACGCAATCGACTTTCCACAATTTGCGCAATGACTTCATCCGGTGGGAGAGATAGAGCTTTTTCTAAGCCGACTCCCGCATAGTTGTCGGCGGACGAGGGAAAAAGAATCGGTCCCTTTTTTTGTAGGTTATCGCGGGGGGCGTAAGCCGCCAAATCATTTTCTACCGCAGAGGAGGTCTTTAATAGATGAACGAATTCTTTCACCCTTGCCAAGCTTAAGCCTGCCACTAGTTGGTTATTAACCATAGCTGCTGGCCCTTGGTCGCATAAGCCAATACACGCGGTTTGTTGCAAAGTAATTCGCCCATCGGCGGTTGTTTCCCCTTGGCTGACTCCCAACAGCCTTATAAGCTCTTGTTCTACCTGTTCGCCATCTTGCCCTCGACAACTCGGACACTGAGAAAGGCGAACAATATGTGCTCCCTTTTCTTTCGGAGAGAAAAACGAATAGAAACTAACTACCCCTTCGACGTGAATTCGCGAGGTGTTTAACGCCCGAGCGATAAGGTTCATGGCTTCTAAGGAAACATAGCCAAATTTAGCTTGGACCTCGTGAACTACATCCATGAGGCGGTTTTTGTCGCGACCGACTTTTTCCGCAATTCTTTGAATGACTTGGTGCAGTATCTCATCCATCCTGATCTCCAACTACTCCATGTAAACTCATGAAGAGGTACGAATGTCAGATATTGAGAACAGCGATGCAGAGCAATTTGTTGCTTTTTTTTCCCACCTCTTTTCCATCCCAGACGATAACTAGTGTAACGGTTTCTAAAGACGAACTAGTTGGCAATATATCAGTTTTCTTTGCGGCAATGTGTAATCACTGAGTGTAAGAATTGTAGGAAAAATGCTATATTTGGCCATATGCAAAATTTTTATCGTTGAAGAAGATGGAGTAAATCTGTTTTTTCTGTAGTCTGCTAGCCTCCTATCGGTTTCCGAAGGAGAGTGAGTTTTTTTGAGAGCCAATCGTTCTTATGGACAGTACACCTAACGGCAAACAAGAAAAGCACGGCAAGCCATGGGTTCCGGTTTTGGGTTTCGCGGTTCTTTCTTGGCTTTTAATTGCAGGTATTATTGCTTTCATGAGGGTGCAACTACAACCGGAAGAAGAGCCGGTTGTACCTTCGGTCGAAATAGAACCAAAAACTGAAGTGCCCGGTTGGAAGGAAATTGATCCCGAGTCACCTTTGGCGCGAGCAACCGACGTAGCTTTCGTCGCTGGGTCATATTTGGCTATTAGTCAAGGCAAAATTTTTTACGATTCCGGCAACGCTGTAGTGCGACCTATAGAGGTTGCGGCTACAGTTTCTAAAGTATTGGGCGCCTCAGATTGGCTATTTGCCCAAGGAGAAAACGAAGGCTTTCCAGTTTTCGTTCGCTTCTCAGTTACCGAAGCTCCAAAAATAGTTCCTATGCCTTGTGTAGCCACCCGGATGGCAGGTTATCGTGAAAGTATGGTCGCAGCATGTGAAGATTCGGACCTAATTTCATTGAGCGATGATGCGGGCAAGACATTTCTTCTTTTTCCGGTTGGGCTTCCCCGCCCACGAAGTGCAGAACAGGCAGAAATCCAAAAGGAAATTGAGGCAGTAGCAATCGATTCCTGTAAGACTGTGGCCATTGCTACATCACAACGGTGGCTCGCTTCTCACGGCTCCAATTCTTTGCTGTGGACTTGGGGACAAGTGGCAGTAAAGTCGCCGGGCCAGAATTTTCGCTTTTCAAATGTCGACAACCTCGTACGTTCAGTTGGTTTAACGCTCTCTGGAGGGGCCATTACCCTGGCGGGATTGGAGGTTTCCTTTGAAGGATTGGCCGAAGGGGAATTAAGAACAAGAATATTCCGCGGACCTGAGGGAGAGCCGCCAGTGGGAGTAGGCGAGCCAGGTCCTCGTTGCGGGACAGCGCAAGACGCTCGGTCAGTAGAGGGGGTACTGCTTGGTACCCAGGTAGCTGCCTTTTTATGCCAAGGCGATCTCGTACTTACCATGGATGGAGGAGCCAGTTGGAAAACTATTGCTGATTTGTCTCCTTTGAAACATATACGCGGCGGGGATATGCGTCTGTGGTTAAAGGGAGACAAGGGCGCATGGGAAAGGCGTTTTATAAACCGCTCGGAAACTGGGGCTACTGCTGTACGTGTTTCCGGGGGAGCGGCTTTGCCTCAGAGTATCAATAAGTCCGACAAATCCGACGCCAAGCTTCTACCTTCTTTGGAGATAGACCAAGAACAAGTAGAAGATAAGAAGCCGACCAAGAAAGAATAGGTTGCGAGTGTATTCGTCATGTCTCTCTTGAATAGCTGCCAATACTGCCAATTTGCTAATCGTTTGACAGGATAATCTGTTAGGGAGCAGTTATGAGTATTGCGAATCATTGATTGGTTGTTACTGTTTTCCCTGATTGTTTCGAAGAGCATTCTCGATGTCGATTTAATATCGCAGAATGCTTACAATATCGGAAAACTTGAATAGATGAGCGAATCAGAGTATGGCGCTTTTATTGAAATAGTATTTAATTCAATAAAACTAGTTCATGTCTAGTAATTTTTCAAATAGACGCCCACAAAAAGGAATTGCTGATAGACCCCAATCTTCTTCCAAAGCCAACGCTGTTACTTGGGCAAGTTCGCTTGCTGATGTTCTGCTTAGTTCGTGAAAAGCTTCGGCGAGATCGAAAAGCCGCCGGGCATAGCGTTGACGAGCTTCACGGTCGAAAAAAGCCTGTGCTTGTTGCTGGAGAAAATTTAGGGCGTATTCTCGCCTTTGGGTTTCGTTCACCAAAAGGCTGCTATGGGATATTTGTTCTAGATGGCTTCGTAGTGATTGAACGAGCTCTCGGTTATCGGGAATCCAAGGTTTGATTTCATTTTCTAAGTGAAGTAAATCTGACTTGTTAACAAGCTGGCGAGAAATGCTTTCCTGATGCTTAACTGGCATGTGTTTTAATGGGGTCATTTCTTGCGAATAATCGCCCAATAAGGACAGGATTTGGGCTTCAATGTCCAAGCTTAATCCATGAGAGCTGAGAAGGCGAGCGGCACTCAAATAGCTTTTGGCTCTAGAAATTGATATTCGGCGTAAAAGTACGTCATGTAGAGAAGCTTCTTGCATCAGCCTGCGGATCAATTCGCGAAACGACTTACGCCCCATCTCGTCAGACTCGACGTGAAGAATACCAGTGATATCGGAAAACAAAACCACGGTGGCTTGCAAACCTCCATAGGGCAATTCGCGAGCCATCCACAATGCGTGTTCTCCATCAGAGTCGGAGGTGGTGATGAAGCACGGTATCTCGGCGGTAGTTGGAAAAGGCAAAGGCAAATTTGCTTTTGGAGAATGTATTTCTACTTCAATTCCACGAGAGCGGAGAATAGAAAGTCCTCGCTTAGCGGCATTGGCTGCGGTTTTAATTCCCTGCTCAGCCAAAGCCTTAAGGAACGGAGCGTGCTCAATCTGAATTGCTGCCTCTACTACAGCTTGAACCATCAATTCAGGTAGTCTGCTAGCAATGGGGGCTTGATGCTCGCCAATATGGCGAACCAACTCGCGTGCAGCCAATACTTCCGATTCGCGGAACCGATAAGCTTGGGCAATGGTAGCAGGTGGCTCAGTAGAACGAAGCTTTCCGAGAATGTCCTTAGCAGGATGCGCTGGCTTGGTTTTTCCCATCGTTTTCTCCTTAGCCAAGAACCCCTGTTTGAGTAGTAGATGAGAAAGTTAAGTATTTCGGTAGTCTAATTTTTTTTGCAAACAGAAAAAATCGTCCGCGAAAGCACAAGGGGGGATTATACCCAATCGAAGGTTCCTGGGTGGAAATGCAGCCAGTTTTCACAGAAAATATAATATTGCCCAGGTTGGACTTGCCAACCATCCATTGCCAGAGTCCGTGAAGTCATTCTTCTGAGGATGCTTCAACCTGGTTTTTGCTCCAGCGATCGACAGTTCCATCGCTATCAAGATCTTCACCAATACGATCTACTTGATCGTTCTCCCAGTACTCCCAGTAATCAACTTTGCTGTCGTTGTTACTGTCACGTTCTTTGCGGACAACCTTTCCCTTTTCGTAAAAAATCCATAGATCGGTTTTTTGGTCGAAATTTAGGTCTTTTTCTTTGCGAACCAGTTGGCCGACTTCATAAAAATTTATCTGATCTATTCGGCCATCAAAATCGAGATCGAAAGATTCCTTGGTGAGCATTTGTGACTGGCCATAAAAACGAATAACATCAACCCGGCCGTCAAAGTTTACGTCGAATTCTTTGCGGACTAGGCGTTCGGAGGTTTTTCCTGCTTCATCTTGCGTAATCACAAAATACTTCCACACATCAGCTTTATTGTCGCGGTTCAGATCGTACTCTCTGACTATCTCATTACCTTGCCGCTGCTCGCTTAAACGCTTTTCCCCAGATCGGCCATCAAAGTAGTCGGAAGACTGATCGACAGAAGCATTTTTTTGTGCCTTGGCGGGGTCAGCACCTTGCGCTCTGTCGTAGCAGCCCGCAATCAATAGTATTGCCAGCATACCACTAATCAAAGGCATTAGAATTTCCCTCTTCCTAACCCGAATTGCAGGATTGGCCTCCGTTTCAGTTTCAAAGATAGGGGACATCGCCCCTATGCCGTCAATTCCATTAGGCGGCGTGCTTTTAAACTGGCATACAATACTTTTCATTTCGTACCTAACCTTTGCGGTGTTCCTCCCCCTGCCTGACATAAGTGATAGAACTTTTTTTACCCGAGGGTCAAGTTAACATGAAGTTGAATTGCCCCAGACGGAAGTTTACGGGTATTGGGTCTGGTCTGCGCCGCTTACACTTCACTCGCCAACTATTATTATCCAAATGGATTGGGTCTGTATTGTTTGTATTGCTAAGTTTTTCTTCATTTGACTTTGACAAGGAGCAAGCCCTTCACTACCGTCCTGCCATCAGGCAGGAAACCTGGCAAAAGGAAATACAATGACGACAAAACGATGGGTAGTTACTGGGGGGGCAGGATTTCTAGGTTCTCATCTTTGTGAGGAACTTCTAGAGCGCGGACACGCGGTGGTGGCGGTTGATAATTTGGTAACTGGTTCTCTTGACAACATTGGTCATTTGAAACAAAAGTCAGGATTTTCATTTCAGAATCAAGACATCAGCGAGCAGTGGGAAGTAGCAGGAGCAGTGGACTACGTGCTCAATTTTGCCTCTCCCGCTTCCCCGATTGATTATGCCCGTCTTCCGCTGGAGACCATGCGCACTGGCGCTCAAGGAACAGAAAATGCGCTAAAACTTGCGTTACAGAAGAAGGCGCGTTTTATACAAGCTTCCACTTCCGAGATTTATGGCGATCCTTTAGAGCACCCTCAAAAAGAAACCTATCTAGGAAATGTTGATTCTACCGGGCCACGAGCGGTGTATGACGAAGCCAAGCGCTATGGAGAGGCCATGGTAAGCGCTTACCGTCGGAGTATGGGTGTTAACACCGGAATGGTTCGTATCTTCAACACCTATGGTCCAAGGATGAAGCTAGATGATGGGCGAGTAGTTCCCGCGTTTGTCGGCCAGGCGTTGCGCAATGAAGATTTTACAGTCTTTGGTGACGGTACGCAGACTCGTTCTTTTTGTTATGTCGACGATCTGATTAATGGAATTCTGCTTTTGGCGGAAAGTGACTACCCAGATCCAGTAAATCTTGGTAACCCCTGCGAGTTTACTATGTTGGAGTTCGTAAAATTGGTGCGACGCATTGCTGGAGGAGGAGGGCAAGTAGCATTCCAACCCTTACCTAAAGGTGATCCTAAGCAGCGTAAGCCTGACATTTCGCGAGCAAAGGCAGTGCTGGGGTGGGAGCCAAAGATAGACATAGAACAAGGGTTGGAACGCACAATTGCTTGGTTCAAAACAAAAGTGAGGGAGGCTGGCAGTCTATCTTGAAGGAAAAAGGCTGAGTGGCGAGATTGGGCACAAACGAAGGAGGATACTAAGCAATGAAGGTATTAGTCACCGGAGGAGCGGGGTTTATTGGTTCACATGTTTGTGACCATCTTCTCGCCAAGGGGTATGAAGTTCTGGTCATCGATGACTTGTCTAGCGGAAAAGTAGACAATCTGGATAGCCGAGCTCGTTTTTACCAATTTGATATTAGGTCGCCAGAGGCAGCAAACCTGATTCTCCGAGAAAAACCTAAGGTCTTGTTTCACCTTGCTGCCCAGATGGATGTTCGTCGCTCGGTAGCAGACCCTATGTTCGACGCCGATGTAAATATTGGAGGATTGGTACGTTTGCTGGAAGCGGCAGCCAAGGTGGGTACTAAGAGAGTGATTTTTAGCTCCACCGGGGGAGCAATTTACGGAGAACAGGACGAATTTCCTGCTCGGGAAAACCATAAGCAGAACCCTTGTTCTCCTTATGGAGTATCTAAGGCATCTGGTGAGCTCTATTTGGGGTACTATTGGCAGCAATACCAATTACCATTTGTAGCCTTGCGTTACGCCAATGTGTACGGGCCACGGCAAAATCCGCATGGCGAGGCAGGTGTAGTGGCTATTTTCTGTGAACGAATTTTAAACCAACGGGATTGCACAATCTTCGGTGACGGTAAACAGACGCGCGATTTTGTATACGTCCAAGACGTTGCTCGGGCCAATATTCTGGCACTGGAAAGTGACTTTGTGGGAGCCATTAATATTGGTACTGGCATGGAAACAGACGTAAATGCGTTGTATCTCCAATTGGCGAAAGCTTCAGGGACTGAGCGCTCTGCCGTTCATGCTGCAGCAAAACCGGGTGAACAGCGTCGCAGTTGTATCGATCCTCAACTAGCCCAAAATATTCTGGGTTGGAAGCCAGAAATTAGGATATCCGATGGAATAGCGAAAACATTCCGCTATTTCGCCGATCGCAAAAGCTAGTCGCTGGTATGATAGTCCTGTTGCTGGTCAAAATACCCGCGAGGGTGGCCAGCAGGACTTTTGTTGTTGCCGAGATCGAGCGCAGCTCTGAGCAATGGCGAATACTGCAGCAAGCAACGAGGCTGCCAGTAACAAATGTACCCCTCGGCCAAGGACTGCTCCGCTTGCAAACCCCAACACCCATTGAACAAAAAGTAGAATCGACATTGCCCAAAGCATAAACTCCTAAGTGCTCATTGCTTGTTGAAAAGGGAAGCTCTCCTGCTAGATAAAAAGGTTAATTCCCGAATGAGAAGCCTTTTCTAAATAATGGGCTACTCCCCCAATTTCAATTCCAGGCAATAATTCATCTTTGGAAAGCCCCATGACATCCATGGACATTTGGCAAGCAACCAAATGAACCCCTAATTCTTGTGCGGTTTGCATCATTTTGTCTAAAGAATCTATGTTTTTTTGGCGCATGCGACTTTTCATCATGACTGGCCCCATTCCGGCGAAATTCATTTTGGAAAGAGGCAATTTATTAGAATTGCTGGGCAGCATCCAGCCAAACGCTTTACCTATCCAATCCTTTTTATTAGAGAAGGCAGGGGTTTTTCTTAGAATGCTCAACCCCCAAAATGTAAAAAACATGGTGACTTTTTTGCCAGATGAAGCTGCGCCATTAGCTATTACAAATGAGGCCATTGCCTTATCTAAATCGTTGGAAAAAACCACCATAGTCAGTTCTTTATCTTTAAAAGATGCATTTTTTTCGGGTGCTGCGCTTTCTTTACCTGGATAATTTTTTTGTTCGGTTGACTTCATAATAATTGCTTCGATGAGATTGTCTCTTTCCTTAAGAGAAGTTAAAACATTTCCAGTGAGCCTGCACCAAGAGTCCACATCTCTGGCGAATCCAGGATCGCTTGCCTGAATGCGTATTTTATGGCCATTAGGTAAGGAATCTATGGCTTTTTTTAGTCGTAGAATAGGACCTGGGCACTGCAATCCACAGGCATTAATTTCGGTTTCAAATGCAGGTTCTAGAGAATCAGAAGAAGTGTCCATGAGTCCCAATGCTGAATTATTTTCAAGAATTTCGTTTTTTTCTGCTCGGATTGCTGATTCCCAGGTTGTTATTCCTCCAGACAGATTGCAAACGTCGGAAAAACCATTCTGTCGCAGAATGCGTTCTGCTAAATAACCTCTTTGTCCTACCTTGCAAAAGACAACTATTTTGCGATTTCCGGGAATTTCTCCCAAACGAGAACGTATTTCAGTATGAGGAATATTTACTGAGCTAGAAATAGTGCCCAGGGAAAACTCTTCTGGAGTTCGAACGTCAATAAAAAAGGCGCCAGATTGTAGCAACGAGTCGATTTCGTTCCAATAGACCGCTGCAGATAAACCCTTAAGTATATTCTCCGCTACCATTCCTGAAATGTTGATAGGGTCTCGCGAAGAAGAAAAAGGAGGAGCATAAGCTTGTTCAAATTCTACCATGTCGCTAATGCTTCCATTTCTTTTTAATATAGACGAGACTACGTCTAATCTTTTGTCTACTCCTTCTTGTCCTACACATTGCGCTCCGAGTAGTTTTCCGTCAGGTGCAAAAACTATTTTAAGTGACAAAGGTTTTGCGCCCGGGTAGTAACCTGCGTGGTTTAATGAATGCATCATTGCTGCCTGGAAAGGAATACCTTGGTCGCGAAGTTGTTTTTCGTTGACGCCAGCTACTCCTGCGGTGAGATCAAACACCTTAACAATGCTGGTTCCGAATGAACCCGAATAAGTACGAGTATTTCCCTGCACCATGTTTTCTGCGGCAATACGAGCTTGCTTACTGGCGGGGCCGGCCAAAGGAATAGTAGCTGGCGTATTTGTTAGTGGGCTAGGAAAAGCAATAGCATCTCCTACCGCATAGATGTCTGGGTCGCTAGTCTGTAGATATGAATTGACCCTGATAGCTCCGTTTTTTTCTAGCGTTAGATTGGCATCTTTTGCCAATTTAGTATCAGGTCGAACACCGACTGATAGCACAACAATGTCTGTGTTTATCGACTCGCCTGAGCATAATTTCGCTTGGAGTAAACCTTGGTCAATTTTATCGACCTGAACCAATGTCTCTCCTAATAATACCCGCAATCTTTTTTGCTGCAAATGATTCCAAACCAAAGAAGCCATTTCAAAGTCTAGCGGGGGCATTACTTGATTTTGTCTTTCTATAATAGTCACCGACATGCCCAGTCGGTGCATATTTTCAGCCATTTCTAGCCCGATGAATCCGGCGCCGACAACTAGAGCTTTTTTGGGCTGGTGTGCATGAATGTATTGCTGAATCCTATCCATATCAGGAACCGAACGCAGAGTAAAAACCCCTTCTTGCGCAATTCCGGTAATAGGTGGAATAATCGGTTCGGCTCCGGGAGACAAAAGCAACCGATCGTAACTTTCGCTTTCTAATTTCCCAGTATTTAGGTTTTTTACTTGGATTAAGCGCTTTTGGGGGTGTATTGCTAAAACTTCATGGTTTACGCGAACATCTACGTTTAAACTTTTACGAAATTTTTCTGGCGTCATTACAAAAAGACGGTCTCGCTCGCTTATAATTCCTCCGATATGATAGGGAAGTCCACAGTTAGCATAGCTAACATGCTCGCCGCGTTCATATAGGATTACCACGGCTTTTTCGTCGATTCTGCGAATACGGGCTGCAGTGCTTGCTCCGCCTGCAACTCCTCCTATAATTATGTATTTAGTCACTTTTTTCCTCCGTTTAAATGTCCAGCGGTATATTATCATAACACTCTAGAATTGCCTGGGAGTTCAATTGGTTTAAATAAAATAAAAAACCAGCTCGCATATTATGTTTCTAGCTTTGCGCTTACAGGCTTGCCGATAAGTCTTAATAATTCTCTTAGCGGGCTGAAAGCAAAAAACTTGTTTCTCTGGAAGCGGTAGGGAGGCTAGTATCAGCAGGTTCTTCCATTTTGTTCCAAAGACTGGCGGCGCTAGAAAAGAGCTCATCGTAGTGGACAGGAGAGTCTCCGCGAAGATCAAAGAACGCAAGGTTTTCCTCACGAGTTGCCGGTGGGTCGGCTTTGAGGGCTTCATACGGATCTCCCAATTCTGGGGCATAAGAGGCCAGCATGCGGGCCCCCTCGGTTGGGCTGTGGCGGATGATTTGTGCTGACCTGGTAATAGAGCGAACCAACCTCCCGACTGCATCGGGGAAGCGGACCAAGAACTCGCTGCGCATAACTAAAACCATAGCGCAGAGCTGAGGAGCGTCGGCGCTGGTAGCTACAACGCGACCACCTAATTTGTGGGCATGATCGGTGAGGTCAAAAGATAATCCAGCCGCGGCATCCACCTTATGTTCGCTAAACAATTTGGCGGCATCTTTAGAAGAAGAAACCGACACTAACTGGTAATCGGATGAAGAAAGGGGAACTTGCGCCAGTTCCCATAAAAAGAAGAATCGAGCAGGTGAGCGATAGGGAACGGCAATTCGTTTTCCTCGTAGTGCGGCCACGTTTAGTATTTTTTGTTTCGCAGCAATCACTTCCAAGCCGCGTGATCTCGAAATAAGTAATATAGCTTTCAACTGGGCATCGGCGGTCACCGCTCGGATTTGGGCGAAGCGATCGACGCTAAATAGTGCTCCGTCTATTCCTGTAGGATGATTACCTCCTAAGGTTATGGCCTTAACAATTGCCGATTCATAAGGAGTAAGCGTCAGTTCAAGGTCGATTCCGAAGCCTTTATTGATAGAAGAGTTTTTGTGTTTACCGGTTCCTCCAGCAGCTAATAACAAACTGGAAACAGCTCCCCGAGGAGGCGCCTTAATACGAATTGGCCTGGTAGGTATATGCGACGCAATCTTGTCGCTGGTGGGAGCTGCCACTCCTGGAGGAAAATCGCTAGAAACAATCGGTGCTTTCTCGCGTCTTGGCTGGTAAAACAACTCTTTGCGTAGTTGCCCTTGAAGCAAGGTGTAGTCTAGAGCCCAGCTAAGAGCCAATACTCCCAAAATGGCGAAAAAAAGCTTGCCCCCGAAGCTCACTTTCCACATTTAGAATTTCCTTTGGCTAGTTCCTTTACTGGGGTACGCAAAAGAGATTGAAATTTTTTTTCTCACGATCTAGTGTAGTTATGACATTAAAGTCAAACGACGGTCCTCATGTAGAGGCCGTTAGAAACGAAAGAAGATATTTTACATGGCAACTGGTACTGTGAAGTGGTTTAATGACGCGAAGGGCTTTGGTTTTATCACGCAAGACAATGGTGGGGCGGATGTATTTTGCCATCATACTGCTATCCAGATCGATGGATTTCGCAGTTTGGCAGAAGGTCAAAGAGTTGAATTTGATGTAACTAAAGGACCTAAAGGTCTTCAAGCCGCTAGTGTTCGTCCTCTGTAGCATCAATAGGACTTACTAGATTAGCAAAAACCCCGCTTCTCCGGAAGCGGGGTTTTCTTTTTGGTCTAGTCCACTAGAAATCAAAACTGGTGGCCAAACAGGGGCATAGTGATAAAACTAGCCCCCCATGTCTATCTACAAAGTAAGAACAAAAGAGCAGGCGAATACACAGTAAATTGCCTAGTTGCCGCAACCACCTCGCGCTGCTCCCTTATTTCGCTGCGAAAGGCTTTTTTTGCAACCTTCCAGAGACTCGCTATCATTTTTGTCGCAGAAATTGCGCCTAATCGATTCTGCATCAAGAGCGCTGAACTTATGTTTTCCATTCACGACCCATGTAGGACTAGCTCCAATACCTAAAGAATTGGCGGTTTTTATATCTTCTTCTAAAAGCTTTTTCCCTTCCGATCCTTCAAAGCATCGGCGAATTACCTTGGCATTAATTTTTTTCGCAGCGCTGCACTGCTCAGCGGTTAGCGTGGGACTAGATTTCCCTTTTTCCGCTTTGGCTGTTGGGCAATTTTTTTGGCGAGCACTAGTGCATTCTTCCCAGCTATTGCTGCGGATATCGTGGTTGCGACATAACACATAGTCCATCCATTGATAATTTTTGGGATAGTACTTGATAGCACAGAGCTCGCGAATATTTTCGTCAACTTCTGGTTTCCCATGAAGGGCTCTAAATCCACCTTGCCCATCACTGTTAGCAATGTAGTGAACTTGAAAACTCATCTGGTTGCCAAATGCCTGTAGTACCTCATCCATGGCGTTTAGAGCCTGAACTCCGTAGGGGCATTGAGACATTACAAATAGTTCCAACTGCTTAGGCACTTCTTTTCGGCAAGCAAAGGAGTTTCTGCATTCCGGTTTTTCACAACCTCCCTGATCAGCGCAGGTTGGATTCCAAGAAGAATTTAGGGGGAGAGAACGATAATTTCCTAGCGTCCTGGTTTGCTTGGCAAGTTGTGCGCTTCCCTTGTCTAAATCAAGAGTTTTATCAAACAGTATTAACGGAAGAAGAGAAGGAGTTCCGAGCTTGCTATAGAGCTTGCTACCTTCTTCGTCGCTGTAGTCTAGCACTTTGATAGAGGGGTTCTCGAAGGTAGACTTCAAAAAGCCTACATAACGCTCGGTAGAGCATTCGGAGCATCGCTTATCGCTAAGTATCAATATATTTACTTGCGGAGGCTCGGGAAGATTTTTACACGATTGTGGACTATTTGCTCCTTTGTGGGCTGCACAGATAGCTCGCAAAAAGGCTTGGGGAGAACGGCGACCATTGTATCTGTTTCCTGCTATATAGATGGTTGGGCTTCCTCGGGCAGACCGATTTTGTGCTTTCTGGAAAGAATTTTTTAGAAGCTGTTTGCCTTCTTCTCCATTTAGGCAGGTTCGGATTAATTCCACAGGTAGTTTCAAGGACTCGGCGCAGGAAACCCAATTACTGGCCACATCTCGGTAATTACGGTTTTGGCAAATCATCATTTCCAAATACTTCTTAGGAGCATGTTTGGCGGCGCAAAGTTGCACAATGTCTCCAGTTACTTCATTTTGCCCATGCATGGATGTAAGAGAGCCATCTGCTTTGATATCGCCGATGAAGTCGATGCTGAGGTCCAGATCGGGCCCCAATTTATCAGCCGCTTCCTTGATGTGATTGACTACTTCTACCCCGTAAGGGCACTGAGACATTACGAAAAACTCGACTTTTACCGCATCGGGATTAACCGCCTTGGGCTCTCCATCACTTCTTTTTTGAGTACAGCTAGCCACAACCGCTAGTAGACTCAAAACAGTAGCTGATCTAATAGTGAGTGGCTTAATCTTCCAATTGGTCATTTGAAAACCCAGCTTTCCTTTCTCTCCATACTAGAAGAAACCTAAAAAATGTGTCTTGCGCGTTATACCTCGACCTATGGGGCGATGCTAATACAGACCGCATAAATAATTGGGCAGCATAGCGGCCAGCTCTGTTGCGTCAACAAAACGAGGTGATTTTCGGCCCACCTCTAGTCTTCTTGTCGATCGAGCTTTCGGTAAATAGTTCGCGATGCAATGTTAAGGAGCCGGGCAGCCAAAGTTTTATCTCCTTTGGTATAGCGAAGGGTTTCATCAATTACGCGGAGTTCGATTTCCTGCATAGGTGTGCCAATAGGGATGACAATATGACGCGCGTCCGGCAACGAGGCGCCGCGGATTGTCTCGGGAAGGTCTTCCATATCGACTAGATTTCCCCTGCAAAGGACTACCGAGCGTTCAATGGCATTCTGTAATTCCCGGATATTTCCCGGCCATGAATAAGCTTCCAGGCGCTCCAAAGCACTCTTGGAAAAACCAGCCAGTGGTTTCTGGTTTTTTTGCGAGCACGATTTCAAAAAATGGTTAGCCAATAAAGAAATGTCCTCTTTACGCTCTCGCAATGGCGGAAGAACTAACTCCACCACGTTTAGTCGATAATACAAATCGTCCCGAAAACGAGACTGGGCTACCAAGCTTTTCAGGTCCTTGTTAGTAGCGGCCACTACTCTCACATCGACTCGAATAGGCCCTCTTCCGCCAAGTCGCTCGATTTCGCCTTCTTGCAGGGCGCGCAGAAGCTTTACTTGAACGCTGGCTGGCATATCGCCTATTTCATCAAGAAAAAGAGTGCCTCCGTGGGCGCGTTCAATCCGCCCTTCTTTGCGGGTGATCGCCCCAGTAAATGCTCCTCTCTCGTAACCAAAGAGTTCACTCTCTAGTATTGTTTCAGGAATAGCCGCACAGTTAATGGGTACAAATGGCTGGGCAGAGCGGGGTGATGCCTCATGAATGGCGCGAGCAAATAGCTCTTTGCCTGTTCCGCTTTCCCCTAATAAAAGAACAGTTGCAGTGGAAGAAGCAGCTTGTTTGGCGGTGTCCATTACCGAGCAGAAGGCTTTGCTCTGACCAATAACTGCGCGTCTACCTCCGGCAGTAAACTCGGCGAGTTGTTCTCGGAGAGCTCGGTTTTCTACTAGTAGAGCCTGTTTTTCTAGGGCCTTGCGCACTGTTTTGATTAGAGCATGCCTTTTTAAGGGCTTAGTAATGAAATCGTAAGCCCCTTCTTTCATAGATTGTACAGCGGTCTCTACTGTTCCGTAGGCAGTGATGAGCACCACCTCGGTCTCTGGGGAAACCGCTTTGGTTGCTTTTAACAACTCGATGCCATTTAGTCCGCGCATCATTAGGTCGGTGATCAAAACTGGGATGCGCTCTTTGCGCAGAATCTCCAAAGCGTCAGTGCCGTTGGAAACCGACCGAACAAAGAAACCCTCTTTACTCAATATGCGGGTTAGTGAATCGAGAATTCCTTGATCATCGTCGACCACCAGAATTCCCGGAGCATGACGAGTAAAGATAGCGCCAGTCTCAACAGTTTCGCCGGTTTTGGAGGAAAAGCTGTTCATGCATAGCTGTTTATCAGTCCGAATACCTTACGTCCACGCCCTTTCCGCTAGTTCGCTCCCTTCAAGAAATTTAGAAAATCAGGTAACTTATTCAAATTGGTAATCCACGGATGTTGATAGACATAGCGCCATTGGGCATCGGTAGTATAAAGGTCGTCTGCAATAAAATCTCCTGACCAGGTGTTAAAAAAAAGCCAAGGGCAATCGAGTTTCTGCATTCGGTTAGGATCGGGAAGCGGGCCGTTTTCTGCTAGGGCGATCATCTTGCGGCCTTTCACCAATTGATACAGTTTATTAAATCGATGACAAGCGGGGTCCATGTCCCGAGCTGTGTTGTAAATATCAGTACTTATAATGTCCACGTAATCATCGCCGGGATACAAGTCTTCTGATTCTGAATTCCATACCCAGATCAAATTGTTGAGTTGGTGAAAGTTGGTATAGCGATCATGCATAATGCGATAGAGCTTAGTCACCGCATTACCATTTTGAGAGCCCCACCAAAAATGGGTTCCATCGGCCTCATGAAAAGGCCTAAATAGAACTGGTACCCCGGCATTTTGGAATCGTTTAAGTTCATCGGCAATGATGTCCATGTCGTAAATGGCTTCGTAGTATTCGGATTGGCCAGGGATTATTGCTTTACGGATATCAAAATTGGCGTTACGCGCCCAAAAAGTTGGACTCTTCTCGTTTTTGCCTCTGACAAGCCAATGCCAACAAAAAGTAACCACTCCATTCCAGCGAGTGGCCCACTCTAAGGCTCGAGGCACGCTGAGATCGGGTTGCCATCGCGATTCCGGAGAATAAAAAATGAAATCAAATCCTCCTACTGCTGGATACTGCCCAGTTGTGCGATATATCTTGTCCAAAGGAGTCATGTTTCGCGACTCGTTAGTATCTAACGGATGGTACTGCCCCGAAAGGGTAGTTGTGCCATAAATGCTGCGCAAGTATCGGTAGATGGCGCGGGCCTCTGGGCTGGCTTCTGGTGTCACCAACTCTTGGGCAACAGTCTCGTAGATATTAGTAGAAATAGCAGTTTCTACGCGAACATAGTCCAGGTCGAAATACCCCCAACCCTGGAAGAAACGTAGGGTGTTGATCCCTTGGTGGAGCATTATTTTGCGAGCGGTCATTTCGCGAAAAGTTAAGGAGGGGTGAAGGATAATAGGAAAAGGAGCGCCATGATTCACTGCAATCATGGTTTGTTTTTTTGCTGGGCTACGGTAGCCAACAAAAAGGTTGTATGCCCCCGAATTTTTGACCGCGATTATTAGTTCTAACGCATCTAAGGACGAAGATTGGTCAGGTAAGAAACCGGTAATGTAACCAGTTCCAGAAAAACCAGGCAAGGCTGAAGTAATCCGTACACCGGAGCGCAACCCTGATTCAGCTTCAACCTGTACGCTTTCGAAGAGGTAGGAGGATTCTTTATTCTGGGCGCTTTGTAGAGTATAGGAACGGGTAACTGAGTTTGCTGTCTTATTGATATCCGAGTCTTCACAGCTAATAATCAATAAGGTGTAAAGAAAAATGTGCAGCGGTAGGGTTTGGGCCTGAAAAGAAACGCTTTTCCTTTTTTCACGCATTGGCTCGCCCCGCACTAGCAATTCCATCTGCTTTATCTGGGAACCTCTGCCAAGTTTTGTTGTCTTCCGAACAGGCTAGCTCAGATGGCGAGAGTTTCCAAGGGGGAGGCCAAGTTTTATGTAGCCAATTTTAGCACTTCGCAAGTTCAAAGCATGTTTGGGAACCACATAGTCCTTGACCGCTCTTCACTGGGCGCATCCTGCGATTTCTGACTTATAAGGCGGAGCGTAATTCGTGTATTAAACACTGGGCCTTTTGCGAAGCGTCTTGGGGATCGCCTATTTGGGATACTAGCGCACTTCCAACTATAACTCCATCGGCCATGGCAGCCACTTGTCGAGCAGTTTCCGAATTAGCTATTCCAAATCCTACACAAATTGGTTTGGTGGTAACTGAACGAGCCCGATCTACTAAGCTATGCAAATCGGAGGAAATTGTGTCGCGAGCGCCGGTTACGCCAAGAACCGAAACCAAATACAAAAAACCCTCAGTCAAATTTGCAATAATTTTGAGTCTTTCTAACGAGCTAGTAGGCGCGGCCAAGAAAATCAGGTTGATTTCTTGTTTAAGACAAGCAGCTCGTAAAGGTTCGGACTCTTCCGGGGGCAAATCGGGAACAATTAGTCCATCTATTCCCGCATCCCGGGCAGCACAAGCAAACTCTTCCAAACCATAATTAAGAATAGGATTATAATAGCCCATAAAAATAAAAGGGGCTGAATTCCCTTCTTGGCGAGATTGCTTGGCTATTTCTAGTGCCTTAGAAAGAGTCATGCCATTTTTTAACGCAAGTTGGGTCGCTTTCTGAATAACTGGTCCATCGGCTACGGGGTCGCTAAAAGGGAAGCCCAATTCAATAATATCTGCTCCCGCCGCAGTAACTTGATTTATTAACCTTTTTGAAATTTCAATAGTTGGATACCCTAGAGGAAGATAAGGTATAAGAGCGGCTCTTTTCAAAGCCCTTAATTCCTCAAATTTCTTATTAATTCTATTCATAGTTCTATTCGCGGACCTTTCCATGGTGCCAATTTAGTACCGTTTGCAAGTCCTTGTCGCCTCTTCCTGATAAATTTACTACAACAACCTGTTGCGGCTTCATTTTTCGGGCGCTTTTGATAGCCTGAGCAATCGCATGGGAAGACTCCAGAGCTGGCATAATTCCTTCTAGGCGAGAAAAAATTTCAAAAGCTTGCAAGGCTTCTTCATCAGTTGCAAAGGTGTATTGGGCTCTCCGAGAATCATATAATTGAGAATGCTCTGGGCCTATTGCAGCGTAATCGAGCCCCGCTGAAACTGAATGAGTATTTAGTATCTGACCGTCATGGTCTTGCAAAACATAGGTGTTGGACCCATGTAAAGTTCCGGGCTTGGGTTGCGCAAAACGGGCTGCATGCTTGCCTGATTCTATTCCCAAACCGCCGGCTTCTACCCCTAGTAAAGAAACCGGATCATTAATGAACGGAAAGAACAGACCAATAGCGTTAGAGCCGCCTCCAACACAAGCAATTAACAAATCGGGTAAACGTTTTTCTGCTTCTAAAATTTGTGCACGGGCTTCTTTACCAATGATCGATTGGAATTCCCTCACCATGGTGGGGTAGGGGTGTGGACCAAGCGCAGATCCTAGTAAATAATAAGTGGTGCGAACGTTAGAAGCCCAGTCGCGAAATGCCTCGTTGACTGCGTCTTTCAATGTAGCGCTGCCCGTATTAACTGGACAAACTTGCGCACCCATCAATTTCATGCGGAAAACGTTGGGCTGCTGCCTCATCATGTCTTCCGAGCCCATGTAAACCACGCACTCCAGCCCCATCATTGCACATACCGCTGCAGTAGCAACACCGTGTTGTCCAGCGCCGGTTTCCGCTACCACTCGATTTTTGTCCATGCGTTTGACTAAAAGAGCCTGACCCAACGCGTTATTAATTTTGTGCGCTCCAGTGTGCGCTAAATCTTCTCGCTTGAAATAAATTTTTGCTCCACCGCAGTATTCGGTTAGCCGCTGCGCGAAATAAAGAGGGGTGGGGCGACCAGAAAAACTAGCGGAGAGATTCTGTAATTGGTTTTGGAAAGAAGGGTCATCTTTTGCGGATTCAAATACCTTTTCCAATTCTTCTAGCGCAGGCATAAGAACTTCGGGAGCGTATTGTCCGCCATACTTGCCAAATCGTCCCCTGGTCATCTTTCCATGCCTTTCGCGACTTTACAAAATTGTCGTACTTTAAAATGATCCTTTTGGCCTGGACTCTTTTCCACCCCGCTGGACGTATCAACTCCCCAAGGAGTAACCGCACGAATAGCTTCCTCTACATTATCAGGGGTAAGCCCACCTGCCAAAAAAACAGGATAACGCCTGGCCAAAATGTGAGCTAATTCCCAATTAGCCAGCGTCCCCGTTCCTCCGAGTTTTCGCGCGTCAAATGAATCAATTAAAAAAGCAGGCTCGTTATTTTCCAGTTCTTTACGATATTGAGCTAGTTGTTCTTGTAACTCGGATTCGTTGCGCGGTCGGAGAGCTTTCCAGCAGGTTTTTCCTAATTCCTGAAAATAACTGTTGGGTTCGTCTCCATGAAGCTGAACTTTGTCGAGTTGGGCAAATTCAATCACATAACGAATTTTCTCGATGGGTTCATCGGCGAAAACACCAACGAATTTGGCGGTAGCATGTTCTTTTTTAAGAACCGAAATAATGTTTCTTGCAACATCTGGGGAAACAAACCGAGGAGTATCTGGAATAAATATAAATCCTAACCAATTAGCGCCCGCCAAGATACATTCTCTAGCGTCGTCAAGGTTAGTGATTCCACAAATTTTGACTTGGATTGGTTTCATAGTTTTTCAGTATACGCGAGAAACGCCAGCAAGCTCTCGAATTTTTTCTTCTACCGACGAGGCCCGTACTAGACTTTCTCCAACTAGCACAGCTTGCGCACCCGCTCGGGCAACACGCTCAACATGTTCAGAAGTGAAAATACCGCTTTCTGCCACCAGGACTCGGTCCTTAGGAACCAAGGAAGCAAGTCGTTCGGTTACCGCTAGGTCAATTGTAAAGTTACTCAAATCGCGATTGTTGATTCCGATAATCGGAGCTCCTGCGCTAAGGGCGCGCTCCATTTCTTGCTCATCATGAACTTCCATGAGAGTTCCCAAATGTAGATCGCTAGCCAATGCCAAATATTCTTTCATTTGTGTATCGGAAAGAATTTTTGCAATTAGTAAAAAAGCATCGGCTCCTGCTGCTTTGGCTTCATAAATCTGATATTCGTCAATTACAAAATCTTTCCTTAGAAGAGGTAAGTCTACTTCTTTTCTAACCGCTTCTATGTCAGCTATTTCTCCGCCAAAAAAACGATAATCCGTTAGGATGGAAATTGCTGCCGCTCCAAATGACTGGTAAATTTGAGCTAACGCGGGCGCGTTAATTTCACGTAGCGAACCGCGAGAAGGGGACTTTCTTTTGATCTCGGCTATTACAGCAACGCAGTCCTTTTCCAATGCTAATTTAAAATCATGCGCTGACGGCATGGCTTCTGCGCTTTTTCGAATTGTAGAAATAGGCACCAACGACCTACGCGATTTTACTTCTTCGCTGGTATTGGAAACAATAGTATTTAGCACGATAGCTCCTAATTATTTAGAAAATTGGACAGCATCTTTTTTCCGAATTGAGTCAATACACTTTCCGGATGAAATTGCACGCCTTCTAGAGGGAACTCGCAATGACGCAGACCCATTACTTCCCCTTCGGGAGTAGAAGCTGTGACAATTAGCTCCCGGGGAACCGGATTCTCAACTATTAGTGAGTGATAGCGTCCTCCCTCAAAAGGATTAGGTACTTCCCGAAAAACACCTTTGCCGTCGTGGTGAATCAAAGAAGTTTTTCCATGCATAAGCCTGGGAGCGCGAGAAACTACACCCCCGAAAACATGTCCAATACATTGGTGCCCTAGACAAACGCCCAGAATGGGTACTAATCGATAAAAATTGCGAATGACTTCAATGGAAATACCACCGTCTATGGGCGTACCTGGTCCTGGAGAAATAATTATATGAGAAGGAGCCATCTTGGTAATGCGAGACAGAGTTATTTGATTGTTACGAAACACTTGAATTTCTGAACCCAATTCCCCCAAATATTGAACCAAATTGTAGGTAAAAGAATCATAGTTATCGATAACTATAATCATAATATTTCCTCTGATAAGCGAATGGCCTCGGCAAGGGCACGTGCTTTGTTTTCACACTCTTTGTGTTCCATCAGGGGATTGGAATCGGCAACAACTCCTGCGCCTGCTTGTAGATAGGCGTCTTTGCCTTTATGAAGAATAGTGCGAATAGCGATGCAAAAATCCATATTTCCTTTGCCGTTAACCGGAAAACCAAAATACCCTACCGCTCCTGCGTATGAGCCGCGACGCACGCCTTCCAGTTCTTCAATGATTTCCATAGCACGAACTTTGGGGGCGCCGGATACCGTACCAGCCGGAAAAGTAGCACGTAGTAAATCGATTGCATCGTATTCACTGCGAAGTTTTCCGTATACGCGCGAGACCAAATGAATTACATGCGAATATTTTTCGATAGCCATATAAGTTGGTACTTTTACCGAGCCATATTCGCACACTCTGCCCAAGTCGTTTCTACCCAAATCAACTAGCATCACGTGTTCGGCACGCTCTTTGGGATCGTTTAATAGTTCGTTTACCAATTTGGAATCCTCTGCTTCGTCAACCCCTCGAGGGCGGGTTCCGGCAATCGGATTTAACTGTGCATTACCATCTTCCAGGCGAACTAGTACTTCCGGTGAGGAGCCGATTAGTCGAAAATCCCCCAAATCAAGATAGAAAGTGTATGGCGAGGGATTAAGCTTGCGTAATGCTCGGTAAATCTCAAAGGAATCTGCTCCGGTAGGCCGACGAAAACGTTGAGAAAGCACAATTTGAAAGGCGTCTCCCGCAGCAATGTATTCTTTTGCTTTATTTACCATTCGAGAATACTGCTCAGGAGCCATGTTGGATTCCAGAATTCCCGATTCTTCAGGGGAAGGGACTGGAGTAGAGGGCAGGGCATGGTGAAGATTTTTTTCTAATGCATCAATACGCGAAACGGCATTTTCATAGGCTTCCCTAATGTCTGAACCTTCTAAAAATGCATTGGCAATTAGTAGTGCTCTATTCTTTACGTGATCAAAAGCAATTAATGTGTCAGTTAAAAGAAATACCGCATCAGGCTGATTAAGCTCGTCGCGTGCGGTTTCCGGTAGACGTTCAATATGTCGGACAAAATCGTAACTAAAAAACCCTACTGCCCCGCCAAAAAATCGCGGGAGACCAGGAACTTCCACAGCTCGGCAATCAGCAAAAAAGTCACGCAAGATTTGGAACGGATTAATTTGGGAAAAAGAAATTTCTTCCTTTTTTCCGTTTCGATGACGAATAGTGGCATGTTCTTTGTTTAATGTTAATACTCGAGACGGCTTGGTGCCTAAGAAAGAATAGCGAGCTAAGTGCTCGCCTCCTTCAACTGATTCGAATAGAAATGATTCCGAACTATTGCGCAATTTCAGATAAATAGAAACTGGTGTCTCTAAATCGACATTTATCTCGCGATATACCGGTATGACATTGCCTTGAACGGAAAGTTCTTTAAACTTCTCAAACTCTGGACAAACCACTTTTTACTCCCGGTTTGAGTCGAACCGCAAACAAAGGTAAATATTAACTAGAAATTCCGGTTGGACAATTGGCAAGTCCAAATTTTTCATGCAACGCTCTTACTGCCAACTCAGTGTATTTGTTATCTATTATACAAGAGATTTTGATTTCGGAAGTGCTAATCATCATGATGTTGATATTGTACTCAGACAAGGTATTGAACATCTCGGCAGCAATTCCGGTATGAGTTCGCATTCCTGCTCCAACGATAGAGATTTTGGAAACATCATCTCTAAGGTTTACACCCTGAGCCCCGATTTCGGTGGCAATTTCTTGGGCGAGCTGCAAAGCTTTCTTACTATCTGTTTTGGAAACAGTGAAAGAAATATCCGCGGATTTTCCGTCGCTACTGGCGTTTTGGACGATTATATCTACCAGAATCTGCGACTTAGATATTCTATGAAAAAGCTGACCTGCTACACCAGGAATATCAGGAACGCCTAGCACGCTAAGTCTAACTTGATTGCGGTCGTAAGCCACCCCGGAAACCACCACTTTTTCCATTTCCTGATCCTCCTCAGTTACTAAAGTTCCCGGATTGTTGTTGAAACTAGAACGCACCACTAATGGTAGTTGGTATTTCATCGCAAACTGTACCGATCGGGTCTGTAAGACCTTGGCGCCCGAGCTAGCCAATTCGAGCATTTCCTCGTAGGAAATCCGTTCTATTTTGCGAGCGTTGGAAACAATGTTGGGGTCGGCGGTATACACCCCATCAACATCGGTGTAAATCTCGCAAAGATCAGCGCCAAGGGCGCTGGCCACAGCAACCGCTGAAAGGTCAGAACCTCCGCGGCCAAGTGTGGTTACATCAGAATAGACAACTGAATCGAGGCTAGTGACTCCCTGGAATCCCGCGACTACTACAATGAACCCTTGTTGTATTAACTTCCTGGCGCGCTCGCCGGAGATTCTCTCGATTCTCGCTTTGGTATGGAATGAATCAGTGACAATTCCAAATTGTCTTCCGGTAAGCGCAAAAGCCTTATGCCCCAATTGCTTAATAGCCATAGCAGTCAGGGCGCAAGTCACTCGTTCTCCGGAAGAGAGAAGTAAATCCATTTCTCGATCGGAGGGCGAGGGATTTATTCGGTGTGCAAACTGAATCAGCTTGTCAGTTTCTCCTGACATAGCAGAAACAACTACCACCAGCTGGTTGCCTTGCTTGGCGGTTTGCACTACTCGCTGGGCTACCGCTTCTATTCTTTCTTTGTTGGCAACAGACGTGCCCCCAAATTTTTGGACAATTAAAGCCATAAGACTTTACTCTCCGCCTTCTTTTTCTAGAAGATTGGGCACCATGGTCCAAATACCGCAGGGGCATGCTGCTGCGCACAATCCACAACCAATACAGCGACTTTCGTTGGCTCGATACTCGTAGGTGCCGTTAGAATGCTCGTGGCGAGTAATAGCATGTTGACCGCAGACATGAATACAAACGTTGCAATCCCGGCAGGTTCCACAAGAAATACAGCGCCCGGATTCGGCCAGCGGATCAGAAGGACATCTGCTTTCAGGGGTGAAATATACTAAATGCAATCGGTCATCAGGAATAGGTGGCTTTTTCTCTATCTGGAAAACCTGGTTAGTTACTTGTGCATGCATTGCCAGGGCTGCTACTCGGCCAGCTCCGATAGCTTCAGTGAGCAGACCGGGGCGAACAACATCACCCACTGCAAAAACCTTGGAATCGGTAGTGCGCCCAGTAGCGTCGGTGGCAAGCCAATGATTTTTTTTCCTTTCCAAGCTTTCTGGCAGGCCTTGCAGAAGCGGAGTTTCACCAATGGAAACTATCACAATGTCGGCTTCAATGGGGTCTCCGTTTTTAAAATGGAGCTTGCCATCAGCATAGCCACTAGTAACACGCGGCCACAAAATTTGCGTACCCAGCGCCAAAGCGGCATCACGTTCTCGACTAGAGCTTGCTGGTTCTTGAATGTCTAGTGCAGTGACGTTCTTGGCTCCTAATTTCCAGGAAACACAGCATGCATCCATGCCTACGTCACCAGCTCCAACAACCGCAACTTTCTTGTTACGAACGTCAACTATAGGTTTTCCTGCATTAGCACTGACTAAAAAATTAAGGGCGGCAATTGCTTTCTCATTCCCGGCAAACGGCAGCATGCGCGGTTTTTGCGCTCCCATCGCTAGTATTACGCCATGGAACGAGTCGCGAATAATCGGAAACGACTTTTCGTCAAGCACAAATCCAGTTTCTGCTTTTACCCCAATGCTCAAAATGCGTTGGATTTCGCTTTCCACAATTTTTTTATCCAAGCGCTCATTGGGAATTGCAGAAGCAATTTTTCCGCCCAGAGTGTTTTCTTTTTCGAAAACGGTGACTTCGTGACCGCGGAGCGCAAGTTGCCATGCGGCAGAAAGGCCACCAACACCTGAGCCAATTACTGCGAATTTTTTTCCACTGGCTGGTGCAGGTGCCGGTGCTGGTTGATCAATGGAGCATTTTCCGAGTGGGCCAGCCAGAACTGCAAAATCAATTGTTTGCCGGGTACAAGCAGACATGCACGGGTTTGGACAAGTACTTCCGCAAACCGATCCCGGAAAAGGACTGTAGCGAAGAACTAGCTCTAATGCTTCGCGAATCTTCCCTTTCCGTAGAAGGTTTACTCTTTCCTGGGTTGGTATTTCACTGGGACAGGCATATTCGCAGGGGGCGGCAAATACCGCATTATTCCAAACTGGTACGTTGGCTCGATAATCACCAGTGGGAACTAATGATGAAATAAAGCCGGGATCGTTAACCACGTCACCGAATAGGCCGCCGTCTATCCAACGTTCAGTGTGAAAAGACGCTACTGATGTTTTCTTTTTGCTACTTTTTAGCTCGTCAAAAGACTTAGCCTCGATCTTGCGCCATTCATTCCTGTTCAGCAGGGAGGAGCGCAATTCAGGTCTTTCAACAGCGTCCAAAAATTGAGGAATTCCTTGGGAGAGAAACGCCCAATCTTCCTCGCTCAGAGCGTCTACCAGCTTGACATTGGTAGGCAGAGAGCCGACTGGACCTCGCACATATACAATGCCGCCGACCATTCCTACGCAAGGGCGGTCGCCAATTACTGATTCCGTACCGACAGAATCGTGACCGCAAACAACGGCGATTCCTCCTCCCATAAACTCAAAAGGAAAAGAGCCAGTGTTTTTTAGAATCCATAATTGAGGAGGAGTATAGGCGGGGTCAGATTTCATTAGAGAACCGGTTCGCGTTCCAGCCCGGCCTCCAATGTAAATAATGCCATCGGCAGCGCAATGGCCAGTAGTGTCACCACCATCGCCTTTTACTACGATGGTAGCACCGGCATTTAACCAGCCTACGTCAGCGGATGCTGCTCCTTCTACGACAATCTCGGTGTTGGGCATGCCCATAGAACCCAGGCGTTGGCCGGGGTTGCGTACTGCAAACCTAAGTTTCTTCCCTTCTTTGTCCCATGCCGGGCCGCCAATGTTGTGTTGACCGGAAGCGTCAATAACAAATTCAGTTTCTCCTTTGGCGAGCGCATCATAAATTCGCTGCAAGAGCTCTTGAGTGGAAACACGCTTATTGTTTTCGAAAGTTGTGAAATGTCTCATGGGAAGCCTTTGAAGAATCGAGTCTGGAGCGTTTGCTAACATGCATACGCAATTTGCAAACGATCGGCGATGGATTTATCTAGTGAAATTAAGGCATCGCTGCGTCCTATTGGCAAAGTTGAATTGCCGATGGGAGCAAGGAGCTTTTTGAACTCCGAATCCAGAGCCAAAAAGTAATCGACTACATTTTGAGCTACCGTATCGACGTCTAATCTCGCAACTAGTCGGGGGTCTTGAGTGGTAATTCCGGCGGGACATTTGCCAGTATTGCAAGCATTGCAGCGACCTTTTTCATTTCCTACACACCCGGCGAGCTGGAGCATGATTTTTCCCGCAAATACTCCATTGGCTCCTAAGCAAATAGCTTTAAATGCGTCAGCCGCAAGATCGCCGGTATCGCCAAATCCTCCACCCACAAAAAGAGGAATATGTCCTTGCCGTCCCTGCTTTGTGGCGGTGAGATAGCAATCGCGCAATTTGCTTAATACCGGATGACCTGTGTGATCGAGACTTACTTCGTTAGCGGCGCCTGTTCCTCCCTGAATACCGTCAAGAAAGAAGCCGCCCACAATACGGTAGGGATCACGCACTAAATTATTGAAAACTGCTACGTTGGTAGAGCTGGCCGCAACTTTAATAGCCACAGGTACTCGAAATTGGAAAGCAGCATTCATGCTGAGAAACATCTTCTGCACGCTTTCTTCGATGCTGTAGAGACCCTGGTGATTTGGTGGGCTTAGCAAATCAGCTTTAGGAACGCCACGGATGGCTTGGATATGACTAGCCACTTTCTCCGCTGGGAGTAAGCCTCCATCGCCAGGTTTAGCACCCTGGCCAATTTTTATGAGCACTGCCGCGGGATCGGTTACCATTTTGGGCATGGCTTTAATAATGCGGTTCCAACCAAAATGACCACTGGCAATTTGAAGAATAAAGTACTTCAGATACCGGGAGGTAAGTAGACGAACAGGCATGCCTCCCTCTCCCGAGCACATGCGCACCGGAAGGCCGCGTTCTTCATTTAAGTAGGCTACTGCCAGAGAAAGCGCTTCCCACATTCTCCAAGAGAGTGCGCCAATGGACATGTCTCCAATCAGAACCGGATAAATCCAGCGTAGTGGAGGCATCCAGCCATTTTCTACGATTTTGTCCCCTTCTTGCTTTAAGGGGAGATCCTCGGCAGGAAGTCCTCGACCTAAAGTGGTAAGCATATCAAAAGTATGCCGAGCTGCATCTAAAGAAGGGTCAGTCATCTGGCTGATGCGGCCTACCTTTAGGTAATCAAGCACTCGCAAAGGCATATGATGCCCACGACCGCCACGTTTGATGGGCTCACCTCCTTGGCGGGCGACCACCGGGAATCGTTGATTAGTGTTCTCGACTGCATGAATGGACTGGGTAGGACAGACCTTTTCACACATTGAGCAACCGCGGCAGAACCGTTTCACGTCGTGACTCTGGCGTATGGCCATTACAACTTCCGACGATTCCACCGGCTTTGGAGTTCCACCTAAGCTTAAAGTGGGCTTGCGTTTTTCTAACCGCGGCTCAATAGCTTTGAAAGTACAGGTGGCCACGCATGAACCGCAGCGAATACAGGAATCAGACTTCCACTGTATCGTCCAAGGGAAGTCCATAGAATGATCGTCACGTACGAATACAGGCTTTACGCTACGAAAATTCTTTTCTTCTGACTTTTTGCTCTTGCAGGAAGAGGCTGGTGCAGAATTCGCAGGGGGAGAAGTTATTGTGGCCATCGATGAATCTCCAAGTTGTTGTCGATAACGACAGTTTCTCTTTCGCCAGGATACAAATCGTCTTCTCGGTTTCGTTGCGGGAGAATCATGTTTACTCCGCATACTTCCGAGGCTCCTGCTACCAATCCTTTTTCCGAATCGGTAGCTAGGACAAAAGGGCGTAATTTTTTTGCATCAGCGCAAATACCCATGCGCCCATCGGGAAGAACAAATACCACTGTATTCGGGCCATTGATTTCCAAATGCTGACACGATTGACGAACCCTTTCCAATATGGTTGCGTCAGGGCGTCGTTGCATTTGCTCAAAAGTTAAAGGAGTAATTATATGTTTGAAATAAGGTAGCGGCCATTTTAGTTTTTCAACAATATAGTGAAGTGTATAAAGAAACGATTGGGTATCAGATTCAAAACCAATGTAAGCGGGATCTAATTGTTGCTGAAGCTCCCGATTTTTTTGGAAGAAAGTGTTTTCGCCGTTGCCCATCATTGTATAACCCTGCAAAAAAAACGGATGTGCAGCGTAGCGAACAATTTCGTAATTGGTGTTTTGGCGGCATTGGGCAGAGATAACATGGGCCTTCAGCCAATGGTCTTCGTTCCACAGGTGAAAGAAAGTTCCAATGTCGCGAGGATCCCCTACTTCTTTGAGCGTTAGAACGTCGGGCCAGAAAGAATAAACATACCCTTGCTCATCTTTAGAGAGCTCCTCTCGCAGTTTAAGGCGAGTTTGTAGCAACAACATCTTTTGCTGAGCAGTCATTGCGGTGCTGTTGCTGATGAATTCAGAAGGGTATTGGTAGTTGCGGAAGACGTATAGCTGCATCTTTTGCAGGTCAAGGTTAGGCTGAGAATTCGGCTCGGGGCGATGGTCAAATTTGAGTGTAAACCCAAGCTCATCGAGAATTTTTTCTGCGCGCTCTAAACCGGTTGGCGTGCAAGCCAAAGAAAGGAGTGGACACTTTTTAAAATCGCTAAAGATGCCTCCGAGATCTTGCAGGACCATGGCAAAACCGGAATTATCATGACCTTTCTGCATTGCCAGCATCATCCGGAGCATCAGGACCGGTGGAACTGGGTGTTTCGACTTGATGGAAGCCATGCGGCACATAATGTCGCTCCGTTTGGGAAGACGTTTCTGAATGCTTCCTACGTTCACCGAGCCTTCAGAACGGCAGACGGGGAAAGCGGGCGAATTAGAATAGCCGGTTAGTCAACATCGTTCAATCAAAGAACGAAGTCTGTGTGTATCTTGCTTCCACTTTCCTATTTTTTGGAGTTTCTAGTTTTCGCAGTTGTCTAGGACGCACCGCTTTGGGATGCTAGAAACATTGCAGGGAAAGGTTTTCAAAGAATGCGAGGTGTCCGGTGCTATTCCTGAGGCGTTGTGACATGACTCTCAGGGTCGTGTTAGTGCTAATTCCCTTTGCGTTTCTGGGAGGCATGTTTGCGGACCGGATAGCGATGGCGGCGGGAAGTACGAGAATGTACCGCCAGCTCGATCTTTTTGGGCAAGTTCTTTCCTACATCGAGAATAATTACGTAGAGAAAGTGGACGAAAAGCAACTCGTTCAAGGGGCCATTCAAGGAATGGTTGCCACGCTTGATCCTCATACATCCTACATGCCGCCGGAAGTATTCAAGGAGATCAAAATAGACACCTCTGGTGAATTTGGAGGAGTGGGGTTAGAACTTTCGTTAAACCAAGCGATAAGCAATGGGGTGCGTACGCAATCGCTGGTGGTTGTGGCCACCATAGATGATACCCCAGCGGCCCGCGCTGGAATTCGCGTTGGCGATACTATAGTAAAAATTGATGGCGAATATTGCGCAGATATGGATTTGAATACGGCGGTTTCTTTAATGAGAGGCCCGACTGGAAGTCGAGTAATTTTAACTCTTTTCCGACAGGGGTTCTCTAAGCCAAGAGATATTGTAGTTATCCGCGATCGTATTCAAATGGTTTCGGTAGAAGGTCGATTAATAGATGGGTTTGGCTACGTCAAACTAAAGAGCTTTCAAGAAAACACCGACCGACATCTGAAACGTACCTTGGACGGTTTGCGTAAACAGAATAAAAGCGAACTCAAGGGTTTAGTGCTGGATCTTCGAAATAATCCGGGAGGATTACTAGATCAGGCAGTGAAAGTGAGCGATCGTTTCCTTACCAAAGGACTTTTAATAGTGACTACCAAGGGGCGTAACGGTCGAATAATTGAGGAAGAAAAGAGCCATGAACGTGAAACTGAGCCAAATTACCCCTTAATTATTTTGGTTAATGGAAGCTCAGCATCGGCCTCCGAAATTGTTGCTGGAGCTTTGCAAGATCATAAAAGAGCAGTAATTATGGGCCAGGCTACTTTTGGAAAGGGAAGCGTACAGACCCTTATTGAGTTAGAGGATGGAAGTGGATTAAAACTTACTATTGCCAAGTATTTTACCCCAAAAGATCGTAGCATTCAGGAAACTGGTATTCCTCCTGATGTAGAAATTACAGAAGGTGCAGATAAAGTGACTCGCGAGATAGATTTGAAAAATCATTTTAAAAATGAATCAAATAATATTCTTAAAGCAAAGGCTACTCAGTTTACCGAGGGTTCAAAAAAGCAAAAAAACAAACTTCCACTGGAAGTCAGCAATGCTCAACCGGGTAATGGTGGAAGCTCAGAAGATTTTGTGTTGAATACTGCCATTGGTTATCTGCGCACCTGGTCTGTTTTCAGGAAAAACACCTTTCCTATGAAGGTGACATGGAAATGAATCTTACTTGCATATTCAGACCTAACGCTGGATTAGTGTCATTTCTAGTGGGTTTGCTGAGTGTGGGTTCTCAAGGGCTGGCGTCCAATACATTTCCAGACGCTGTAAAAAAAGAAAGTAAACCTAATCCAACTATCACGGTGGTTGCGGTGTATCCTAATCCAAGGGCCGCTCGCTATGCCGCTCGGGTTACTTCTGTGGCAGAAAGTGCAGTGGCCGAACTTCAAATGCAGCAATTACGGCCATTGATGAATTTGCTCGACGCAGATGCATCTATTCGGTTGCAACAACTGGCTAATCAAGGAACGGAGGCTTTGGAAGCAGCCAAAAAACTCTACTTTGACCTTGATTCTCGTGCTGCCGAAAGGTGTGATCGTGCACTTCAGGTTCTGGAAGCGGCTGATCTTTCAGTAAATTTCCCACTGATGATGGAGGCATGGAAGTGGCGAGTTGCCTCACTTTTTGCTGCTGCCAAAGAGCGATTGGCATGGAGCGAACTAAATCTGTTGCTCTCTGTGGACCCTTACGCAAGATTTGATCCTCATCTGTTCTCGCCCGATTTTATCGCCAGGGCTCACCAGGAAAGAGACGATATTCTTGCACGTACTGAGTTGAGTTACCGGGTTTCGACTGCTCCAATCTACGCCCGCGTTTACATTGATGGCCAATTTCGAGGAATCACTCCCTTAGAGGTGAATCTACCTCCTGGGGAGCATTTTTTGACTCTAAAGGCAGAAGGATACCGTCATTTTCAGAAAAGAATCCGTCCAGGGGAATCAGGAGTGGATGTAGTAACCTTAGAGAAGGCCTCGGAATACGAAGAATATGCTTCTTTGCTGGAAGCATGGAACAAAGGTCAGTCTAAAAGAGAACGCAACGCCGCTGCTGTATCGCTAGCGCGTGCTTTATCGGTGGATCAAATTTTGGTGCTAGACTTGTCTGGCAATACCGAGAATGATTTCTACTTGCAGGGGACTCGCTTAGATGCCGCTTCTGGGAAAGAAGTCTGGGCTTCCGGAATGAAGGTGTCGCAGGCCAGTGAATCGGCAAAAGAATTACTAGTTTGGGCAAAAAAACTACTTAGCACTCAGAAGTCTAACCAAGAAGTTATGGCGCCGTCTTGGCAATGGTCTAATCGATATACCGGATACACCATGGTGGGAGCAGGAGCTGTAATTGCTGGAGTCGGGCTTTATCTTGGTTGGAAAACCAAGAGCATAAATAATGAAATTCAGACTCTCGAAGCTTCCGATCCGAATCTGGAAGGTCGCAAAACAACCGGTCGTCGGTATGCGTTTGCGGCCAATACCTGTTTTGTGGCCTCGTTAATCATTGCAGGTATAGGGGCCTATTTGGCTATACCAAGCCGCCCAGCATCTAAAAAAACCTTAAGTGATCAGCCTGCTAGATAGGGAAGCTCGCAGTTTTTTTGGCTTGATAGTAAAGAAGGGTAGACTGTACCCGAGCATCCGGTTATCCTCCTGTCTGCTAGATATGAAGACATAGAAGGGTAAGGTTGGTTGCCTGCTGGCTGAGTGCATAAAACGTGTAAAAGGATGGTGCTGAGTTTTAGAAGAATCGAACAGTATCTAGGCCAGGCGTGAGTTTCTCGATAACTAAGTTACCGTTGCTTCGAGCGAGCGCTTGCCCTATAGTCTGCCGAAATTTCACAAGGCAAACACGATTGCTGTTCGACCGGACTTATCTACTAAATGGCGGGGTAGAAAGATCCGTTTTTCCGAAATGGATAAACGCAGCCGCTGAGGACACGAACGAGATGACGCTCGTCGAGTCGGTTTTGATCATTGTTTACTTTTTGATTTTGGTTGTGTTGTCGATATACGGGTCGCATCGCTACTTTATGGCCTACCTGTACTATCGACATAAATACGAGAGTCCCATTCCCAATGGGCGACTGGAACGGTTGCCTCGAATAACTGTTCAATTGCCAGTTTTTAATGAGATGTACGTTGTCGAGCGTCTCATTAGCGCGGTATGTAAACTTGAATACCCGCGGGAATTGCTGGAGATACAGGTCCTAGATGATTCCACCGATGAAACCAGCTCTGTTGCACAAGCTTGCGTAGAAAAGCATCGGGCAGAAGGGGTGGATATTGTTTATCTTCACCGCACTGAGCGTTGTGGATTTAAAGCAGGTGCGCTGGAAGAAGGCTTAAAGCAGGCCAAGGGGGAGTTGATAGCGGTCTTCGATGCAGATTTCGTGACTTCTAGCGATTTCTTGATCAAAACTGTGCCTTTCTTTGCTGATTCCAAAGTGGGAATGGTCCAAGTACGCTGGGATCATATCAACCGTGAGTATTCCTCTCTTACCCAGGCTCAGTCTATTTTCTTGGACGGCCATTTCATGATTGAGCATACGGCGCGGAATCGCTCCGGTCGGTTTTTCAATTTCAATGGCACAGCAGGTATTTGGCGTAAAGCCGCTATCGAAGACGCTGGTGGCTGGCAGCATGACACTTTGACTGAAGATTTGGACTTGTCTTATAGGGCGCAGCTCAAGGGATGGCAGTTCATTTTTTTACCGCATGTCATATCTCCGGCGGAAATTCCTGTGGATATGAATGCTTTCAAAGGACAGCAGCACCGCTGGGCCAAAGGTTCCATTCAAACTGCCCGTAAGTTGCTGCCAACCATTTTGAAAGCCGATCTTCCGTTCAAGGTAAAGCAAGAGGCATTTTTCCATCTCACCAACAATATGGCTTACCTGCTAATGGTGGTGCTCTCATTGTTGATGCCGATTTCAATGGTCATCCGGTTTAATCATGGCTGGTACGGAGTTTTGTTGTTGGATTTGCCGTTTTTTGTGATGGCCACTCTTTCGGTAATTGCCTTCTTTATCGCTAGCCAACGTGAGGTCGGTCGCAGTTTTTGGCAGCAAATAAAGTACTTGCCCTTTATTATGTCCTTGGGAATCGGGCTTTCCATGAATAATGCCAAAGCGGTGTTGGAAGCGCTGTTAAACCAGAAATCTGGCTTTGCGCGTACACCCAAGCATGGAATTGTAGGAAAAGCTCAGGGTTGGAAAGAGAAAAAGTATCGAGGAAAGTTAGGGATATTGCCATTTATCGAGGTTGGCATGGGTCTCTATCTAACCTATGCAATTGTCTTTGCCATTGAGCGAGAGATTTGGTTTTCCCTTCCATTCCTGGTGCTTTTTCAAGTGGGATTTCTTTTCTGTGGTTTGACTTCTTTTTGGCAGGCGCGTAAACCTCGACGGACGGTCGAGAATGTGGTCGACGTAGACGCGATAACATTTGCAGAATAGCGGGCGGCGTAGACGCATTCTTGATTTCAGAAGGACAGTTGTGGAATTGTGCTCATACCAAACTTGGGTTGCTGGTGGTTGTAAGTATGCCAATGATCATGTTCCTTTGAGGATTAGAAAATGAAGAGAATTCTAGTAGGAAGTTTGTTGCTGGCTTTTGCTTTAGTGGGAACAAGTGCTTTTGCCGAAGATCGCTTTGCTAGTAAAGGGCAGATGATCATTGGAGCGGAAAGGCTTTTTGGGCTATATTGGACATCACGTTATTGGGAAAACGAGGATTCTAAAGCGGAAGCAACCTCTTCTGGTTTGTCCTTTCAGCTTTTATGGAATGCTAATCGAAGAATTGATAACCAAATTCCACGCTTGGCATTTGATTATGCTGTTATAAACAATTTAACCATTGGCGGTTCGTTGGGGCTGGCTTATAGTTCTGGGGAAACTGAGAACGACCCGGGTAATGACGTTGATGAGCCCAGTTTGTTGCATTTGCTGTTAGCTCCTCGCGTTGGCTATGCCATTATGTTTAATGACAGTTTCGGCATTTGGCCGCGTGCTGGATTTAGTCTTATGTATTGGAGCGAGGAACAAGAAGCGAATAATGGCAATGATGTTAAAACATCCGAATGGACTTTGGGGATGACTATTGAAGGAATGCTTGTCTATTCTCCTGCAACTCATTTCGCTTTCACTTTCGGACCAACTATTGATCTGGGAATTACTGGTAATCAGGAACAGGATATACAAGGCGGCAATGACCCCGAATGGACTGTTCGTAATCATATAGTAGGTATATCTGCTGGTCTGGTTGGTTACTTCTAGTCTTGTGAAAAATAATATTATTGCCGGCAGAGTTAGTTTTTCTGTCGGCTTTTTGTTTTTTATGAAACGCGTCAAAAACAAATGGCCGCGTACATATTAAGCAGCATAATATCGATAAACTAATTCTGCCACCATTGCCGGTCGCCGTTGATTTTCGACTTCCATAGTGGATTCTAGAATCAAAGTAAGGCCTTTCTCCATTGGTTCTACATCAATAATTTTTGCGTTCATTCTAACTCTAGAAGGAATGGGAACGGGAGCAGGCCAACGTACTTGGTTAGTTCCGTAGTTGATAACTAACCTGGCACCAGTTATTTCCAAAAGCTCCCAAAAAAAACCGGGCACCAAACCTAGCGTAAAATATCCATGAGCAATGGTTTTACGAAATGGTGATTCCTTGGCCGCCCGTACCGGATCTACATGAATCCACTGCTGGTCACCGGTTGCTTGAGCGAATAAGTTAACCATTTCCTGAGTTACTAGTTTCCACTCAGTTGAACCCAATGATCGCCCCTTTAGCTGTGGTGTCTCATCCCATCGAACTGTTGTTTTTGCCATGGCTGTTTATCTTGGTCGCGAGCGTGCTGTTGTCAAGAGGCACGAGGTGTTTTCCGGTAGGATATACAAAGACCAAGGAAATTAGTCTTCCAAAAAGCATAAGTAGCCAGAGATTTGCGAAGGATGTACGACCATCCGGTTCATGCAAAAAGGGCCCGGAAAGAACCGAGCCCTTCATGCTATATTGGCGTTTTATTCCTACTTGCTGCGTGCAGACTCAATTTGAGCCTGAGCGGCGGCAAGCCGAGCAATGGGAACTCGGAAGGGAGAACAGCTCACATAGTCCATGCCCACTCGGTGGCAAAATTTGACACTTTCTGCATCACCGCCATGCTCACCGCAAATTCCCACCTTGAGGTTAGCGCGCGTGCTGCGACCGCGTTCTACACCAAATTTGATTAGCTCTCCTACGCCATCTTGGTCGAGAGTCTGGAAAGGATCATCTTTAAGGATTTTCTTTTCCAAATAGTCAGGCAAGAAGCCTCCAATGTCGTCACGGCTGAAACCAAAGCTCATTTGAGTAAGGTCGTTGGTTCCAAAAGAGAAGAACTGAGCGGCTTGTGCCATCTTGTCCGCTTGCAAAGCTGCGCGAGGAATTTCGATCATGGTTCCATAGAGGAATGAGACTTCTTTGCATCCCAGCTTGGCGCATACTTCTTGATGAACGCGATCGACAATGGCTTTTTGGTTGGTTATTTCGGTGACACTGCAGGTAACCGGAATCATGATTTCCGGAGAAGCTTTTTTGCCCTCTTTTACCAATTCGCCAGCCGCTTCTAGAATGGCGCGAACTTGCATTTCGGTAATTTCGGGGTAGGTAACTCCCAAGCGAACTCCCCGGTGCCCAAGCATGGGGTTGTTTTCACGCAAAGCTTCCGCCCGCTTATTAAGCTCCTCCATGTCTACTTTCAACTCTTTGCCTAAAGCCTCCAATTTGTCAGCGGAGTGGGGGACAAATTCGTGCAAAGGCGGATCGAGCAGCCGAATAGTGATTGGCAGTCCATTTAGAGCCTCCATGGTGGCCTTGATGTCCTTCTTTACAAAGGGAAATAATTCATCAAGGGCGGCTTTACGCTCGGCTAGAGTCTTGCTCATGATCATCTTGCGAAGCAGGAAGAGCGGTTTCTCTGAGCCTTCTCCGTAAAACATATGCTCGGTGCGGAACAGGCCAATACCTTCGGCTCCAAACTCTACCGCCTTACGAGCGTCATTGGGTGTATCTGCATTGGTGCGCACTCGTAAAAAGCGCTTCTCATCCACTAGCTTCATGAAATCTTTGTAGGTCTGGTTCTTGGCCAAATCAGCATCTACCAGAGCAAGGCTTCCCAAATAGACCAGACCTTTAGTGCCATTGAGAGTAATCCAATCTCCCTCTTTGACTACGGTTCCGCTCTTGGTGGTGAAAGACTTGCTGTCGTGGGAGATTTCTATTTCCGAACAACCGACAATGCAGCACTTACCCCAACCACGGGCTACTAGAGCAGCATGGGAAGTCATTCCCCCCTTGCTGGTGAGAATGGCCTGAGCTTTATGCATACCGTCAACGTCTTCAGGCGAGGTCTCTTCTCGAACGAGCACTACCTTCTCGCCTTTTTCTGCGGCCGCCACTGCTGCCTCATTGGTGAAGACTACCCGTCCTTTTGCTCCACCTGGTCCGGCAGGAAGCCCTTTTGCTACCGGCTTGATTTCTCCTTCTGCTTTGGGATCGAGCATGGGCAAAAGCAGTTCTACTAGTTGATTGGGGCCGACGCGATTGATAGCCGTTGGGGCATCGATAAGACCCTCTTTGTGCATGTCCACTGCCATCTTAACTGCAGCAGTGCCGTTTCTCTTGCCTACGCGGCACTGGAGCATAAATAGCCTGCCCCGTTCGATGGTGAACTCGATGTCCTGCATGTCTTTGTAATGCTTTTCAAGTCGCGCCTGAATTTCAAATAGCTGACTATATAGAGAAGGCATGATTGCTTCGAGCGTAGGAAGATGCTCGCTTTGGCTATTTGCTGAGTTGGCATTGATAGGAGCAGGGGTACGAATGCCTGCTACCACATCTTCGCCTTGCGCGTTTACTAAATACTCACCGTAAAAATGATTGTCGCCATTACCCGGGTTGCGGGTGAAAGCCACGCCAGTTGCACAATCATCGCCCATGTTTCCAAATACCATGGACTGCACATTTACTGCTGTCCCCCATTCGTCAGGGATTTTTTCTATGCGGCGGTACTCAACTGCCCGTTTGCCGTTCCAACTAGAGAAAACTGCTCCAATGCCGCCCCATAGTTGCGCTACCGGGTCTTCTGGGAAGGGTTGGCCCAGAACTTCTTTCACTGTTTTTTTGAATTCAGTAACCAAGCCTTTCAGGTCATCGACATTCAGGTCGGTATCGTTTTGGTAACCTTTGGCTTTTTTCACTGCTCCCAGCTTATCGTCGAGTATCTTGCGAATTCCCCTGCCGTCTTTGGGTTCGATTCCTGCCGCTTTTTCCATTACCACGTCGGAATACATCATAATCAAGCGGCGATAAGCATCGTATGCAAAGCGAGGATTGTTGGTTTGAGCAATTAGCCCCTGAATAGTGACATCATTGAGTCCCAGGTTTAATACGGTGTCCATCATTCCGGGCATGGAACGGCGTGCACCGGAACGTACCGAAACTAGAAGAGGATTTTTGGGATCTCCAAATTTCTTCTCCATTAGCTTTTCTACTTCTGCCAACGCAGCGGCTACCTGGTCTTTTAATTCGACTGGATAGGTTTTGTCGTGCGCATAGTAATAAGTGCAGACATCGGTAGAAACAGTGAAACCAGGCGGCACTGGCAAGCGTAAATCGGCATGTCCAGCCATTTCGGCAAGGTTTGCACCCTTTCCGCCGAGCAGATTCTTCATTGATTCGTTTCCGTCGGCTTTTCCTCCACCGAAGGAATAGACGTATTTAGTCATTCGTGTTCTCCCGTTTGTGCGCATACTGGTTCGCAGTTTTATTCCGTGGGTTTACCACGTTTCGAACCTTATTAGCTTCTTAATGGTTCGCGCGCATACTTCTACCACCTTGTCTGTATTAATGGCTAGGTGGTTAAAAGTATTCTTTTTTAGTTGGTGTTTTTTTAGTGGGAATTTGAATTTATAGGTGGTGCACGACCGTATACTGTAGAGGCTAGCTTTTAAAAAAAATGCGCTTTCGCACCAAGACATGGGCCGCCATGGCCATTTCGGGAGTAGTTCCGCTTCTCCTTTTAGGGTGGCTTTCCTTTCGTACCGGTCACCAGGAACTGGAAAAAACAGTGGGCCGTTTGCAATCTCAAAATGCTCGCGAAGTAGCGCGCTACTGCAAACGATTAATCGACAGGGCGGTAGGGAATTTGCAGCTAATGGTAAGCTACATTCCTTTCGACGAGCTTGAACGTGAAGAATTAGTGTCAGTTCTTTCCATTCCTTACCGGCAGTTTTCTTACGTAAATGCTATTCTACTTCTCGATGAAAAGGGGCGGGCGGTAGTTCCTCCGGTATATCAGCGCTCAAAATATTATATTGAGTCGACAGATCGCGAATTAATCAAAGAGGACGACTTACGACAAACGGCTCGCAGTGCACCATTGCAAGAAGCGCTGACTTTTGGGGTGGCGATTGGAAAACCTTTCCGTCGGGCGAAACGATATTCGGCCGTAACAATAGCGGTGCGTATTGATGCTCTGAAAACCAATTCGCATTTGGTCTTAGTTGCGGAAATATCTTTGAAGGAAATGCACCGACAGGTAGAGAATTTGGCTCAAGCAGGGTCAATAGCTTTTTTTGTCGACTCTTTCGGAGAGCTGCTTGCCCACGGATGGGGATCAACTGCATCGATTGGAGAAGAGGAACGCTTACTTGTGCGTAAGGGCTTGCAAACCGGGCTTATAGTAAATCAAGTAAAGCATGGAGATGAATTCTGGCTCGCCGCCTTTGCGCCAGTAGAAGGACTTGGTTGGGGGGTGGTGGTGGCGGAAACTGCAGCCAAGGCTTTTCGTGCCTCTAATCGGGTGCGAGATTTGACCATACAATGGGGAGCGCTTTCATTATTATTGACCTTGGGACTAGGTGCTGTTTTAGCCAGAGGTCTTACTCGTCCAATAGGAATGCTTTCTGAGGTTGCCAAAGCTGCTTCCGCTGGAGCGTACCAGCCGGCGATGCAGGTAGAAGGCAATGATGAGTTGGGGCAGTTTGGAAAAGCGTTTAATAGAATGATTGCAGAAATTTTGGGACGTGATTTGGAAATCCGTAGATGGAATGAAGAATTGCTGCAGCGCGTCGATAAAAGAACTTCCGAACTAAGAGAAGCAGAAAATCAAATTCTGCGGGCTCGACGTTTGGCAGCTTTGGGTTCTTTAGGGGCAGGAATTGCCCACGAACTTAATAATCCACTAACAGCTATTATTGGGTTGGTAACCATAGCCCAGCGCGAGTTAGGAGATTCGCCCCAGGCTAAGGTGTTGGGGGTGGCTTTGGAACAGGCTCGGCGAGTAGCTAGAATCATTGCCGATCTGCGACAACTTACTGCGGCGGAAACCGAGAACGGGGGAAAATGTTTTCAGCTAATTCACCCGATACGCGTGGCTTTGCAGAGTTGTGCCCAGGATCTTCATGATCGTGAAATAAATCTGCAAACCGAATTTTCTTCCGCGCTTCCAGAAATTCAGGGAAACCCTGAGCAGATTAGAACTATGGTAATACACTTAATTACTAATGCGATAAATGCAATGCCTCAAGGGGGGAAGCTAGAAGTGGGAGTGCACGCGGTAGAAAACGAAGCTATTCGTTTTTGGATACGCGATACTGGAAAAGGTATTTCACCAATGCTTTTGGACAGAATTTTCGATCCTTTTTTTACCACTAAAGATTATCCTTCTCAACTGGGCATGGGGCTTTCTATTTGCCATGCCATTGTCGAGGCGCATCACGGGAAAATTTCTGTGGAAAGTATTGTAGGGGTAGGGACTACTTTTTGCGTACTTTTTCCTATTGCTGTTCCGCATGGGCATTTGTACTGAAGGTGTTAACGGATGTATAGAAAGTATAGTGTGTGGCAACTAGTATTGCTAGGTTTAATAATTATAGCAGTAATTGGGATAATAATTGGAATTAGCAGCATATTCCAAACAAATACAGGTTTTAATAAAGTAAGAGGGCTTCTGCCCGATAAAAAAAGCAAACAGGAAGAAGAAGCGACTATCAAGGAGGTGGTAGGAAGAGTAGAGCGCATGCGCGGGAATGAAGCCTGGTCGTCAGTTTATGTCGGAGACCGCCTTAAACCTCAAGATTCGCTGCGTACTGGAGTCTCTGGAAAAGCAAATTTAGAATTAGGTCAAAGTGCTCAATTAACGGTCTCAGAGCAAACTCAAATCAAGGTAGAAAAGCTCTTTCCTGATTTGCATGAATTTTCTCTTCAACACGGTCATGTTAATGCGGATTATTCTTCTCATGGCCAGCGGAAGATTCGCATTGGCGGCCAGCAAAGTGCTTTTGTAGAGGCAAGCAACGGGCAGTTCCATGTATTAAAAACCCCAACCGCCTATGGGGTAGCCACCGAGAAAGGAGCTGTTCGCTTCCAGTCGGCGAGTTCCGCTATTGAGGTTAATGATGGCGAATGGTCGGTGGCTCTGCACGGGCAACCTCCGTCTGAGCCTGCTAAAATTCCCGCAAAACTGCTACTAAAAGTGGCTGCGGCTAGCCGAGTAAGCAGTAATCCTTGTGCGGTATTAGAAGGAGTGGCCTCTCCCGGAGCAGAGGTGACCATAGGCTCGCAAGTAATTGGAGCTGGTTTAGATGGTCGTTTTCGTTGGGAAAGTCCCTCGTCTACTGATTCACCTAAAGGGCATATTAGGGTTCTAGCTCGCCATTTGATTGGAAAGGTTCACGCCAGAAATGTTTTGTGTGAAAAACCGAATAATAAGAGCGGGCGAAACATTCTTCAGGATGAAGGCTCAAGAATTTACATTGAGAGCATAAAAATTCGTTGGTAAGAGACTAACGAAATATCCGTAGAATATGGCTTAACAAAATGCTTTACTCGCATCGATAGTTATGGAGCTTTTGATTATGAAAGATTCATGTATTTTATTCTACTTGCTCCCGATGCTCGCCTTCGCTCAAAGTGAGGGAAATAAGTCTGTCGAATCAATAAATTCTTTTTCTCATTGCGATATTCAAATCTCTCCTAAAATTATTATAGGTAAAAACAAGTTTTCCAACATTTTGCTAAAAGCCGATTCCGAATGGTCAAAAATTTGGTTAACCACTAATGTAGGAGCAATTGATAATCTGAAGCAGCGCGATCTATACACCTATACTGCTCGCTACAAACCGCCTTTGCGCAAGCATCCCCAGGTTGCCATTATTAGTGCGCTGGGTAGGTCGAAAAAGGGGAAGCTTGTTCACGGTTGGAAAACTGTACCTCTTTGGGGGCAGGGAAAAGCAGTTCTGCGTACTCAGCCAGGAGCTCGAATCGAAAGAATTCGTATTGGCGAGACCGATTTCGGTCCAGTGGTAGCTGATAGTCAGGGGATCGCGATTATCCCAGTGGAGGTGCCCCCGGGGGCCAATTGGGCATTTTTCCAAAACCAAGTAATAGGTTTGAATCTTCCCAGTGTTCCGCATATTCACATGGCTGTTGACGGCCAGGTGATTAAAAAAAATGCTCGGCGAGTGGTACAGGTGTTTGTATACGCCACGACTAAAGAAGGAGTGGCTCGACGAGATGTGTCGCTGGAATTACGCTCTTCACACGGTAGTTTGCGTTTGTTGCCTTCTGTTGGACCAGGCGTACAATGGGCGCAGTGGGAGTTGCCAAAAGCTACTGCTGCCGGAGAGTTTGTTCTGACTGCTCGGTTGCGCGACGAACCTTTTTCTCAGACCCGGGTTAGGCTCTATTTGACGAAATGAATGAAACACCTCCGGCTCTAGCTTGTTTACCAAGGAGATGAATTTGTTCTGCCCTGCTTGTCAATTGGAAATGGAAGATGCTGCTCGCTCTTGTGATCGATGCGGTCATGTCTTCAGAAGAGACACTGACCAAATTGGTTCTTCAAAGAAAATTCTCGAAGGGAAGTATCGGCTGGATATGCTATTGGGCGAAGGAGGGATGGGAAAAGTCTACAAAGCGACGCAGCTTACTCTAGATAAAAATGTTGCGGTAAAAGTTTTGCATCATTCCCTTCTCTCGGACGAAAATGTGGTGGCCCGCTTTAAGCAAGAAGCCAAGGCTGCTAGCCGGCTGAACCATCCTAATTCCATTGGCATCATTGATTTCGGGCAAGATAGTGATGGCTCACTTTTTATTGTCATGGAATATGTGGACGGAAAGGATTTACAGCAGATTTTGGCTGGTGATGGATTTATCGAAGAAAAACGACTGATACGAATATTTGCTCAGGTGCTTTCTGCTTTGGCAGATGCTCATGCGGCAGGAGTAATTCATAGAGATTTAAAGCCTGAGAATATTATGATTTCTCCAAGTAATGGAGAGCCAGATCTCGTCAAAGTGCTTGACTTTGGAATAGCCAAAATCTTGGCCGCCGGGGACAAAAGCTTAACGCGCACCGGATTTGTATGTGGAACTCCAGAATACATGAGTCCAGAGCAGGGGCAGGGTCTTGCTGTCGATGCGCGTAGTGATTTGTATGCAGTGGGAGTGGTCATGTATCAATGCGCCACCGGCATTCTTCCTTTTGAAGCTGATGTTCCTTTGAAAGTGGCTTTTATGCATTCCAATGTGCAGCCAACTCCTCCTAGGAAAAAAAATCCAAGAATAAGTGCTGGATTAGAAATAGTTATTTTGAAAGCTTTGGAAAAAAACCCTGACAGTCGATATGCTTGTGCGAGGGATTTTCGACGAGACCTGCTCTTATTAGAGCAAGATGAAAAGGTGTCTTCTTCCAATATTTGCTTGGAAAACGGTAAAGAATCAAAAAGGAATACTTCTTTAATTGATATCTCGGCAGAATCTGAGTTTGTTTCAGAAACTCCCGCCGAAAATCCAGCAAAAAAAAAACACAAGCTTTTAATGATGGTAGTCTGCTTGTTAATTGCGGTTGGTTTTTCATTTTATTTTATGATGAAAAAAAATGCTTCCTTGGGGATTGTTTCTCAAATGTCTGAAAAAATCCATAAAATATTTAAAAAGCTGAGCGCAGAGAAAAAAAGTGCAACTCATTATTCGAATGAATCTAAAATCGCAGAGACACCCCATTTGAGTTCAAAAGCAAAAACCGATCGCTTGCCTTCGATTTCGCATTCTAAAAGCAAGCCAAGATTTCAAAATAAGCCTCAAGAAACGAAAACTAAGAATACAAAAGACCTTCCTGGCGTAGCTTCTACAACGCCTGATATGGTGACTCTAACAGAAGAGAAAACTTCTATACCTGGTACTCTGCCAGAAATGACCAAAGAATATAAAAGGCATCCGAGTGCAGCCCTTGCCAAACATATAGCGCTTTTTCATATGCGAAATAATGACTATTCTTCGGCGGAAAAATGGCTAGAGCGTTACCTGGTGATGGAAAGGCGAGTCGATAGTCAGTATGTGGAAAGCTTTCTGCGAAGGCAGGAATCCGAAGAAAGGCAAGGAGCCAATGAAGAGTCAATGGAGTGATCAAGAGGCACAGAAGTATTCTCGTAATCCGCTAGATATGCGGGTTTATACTTCTCGTTTATTGGGGCGGGAGCCCGATTTAGTTTTGCACGGGGGCGGTAATACCTCGGTAAAATCTGAGGTGACCAATCTTTTTGGGGAAAAAGAGCGTGTGTTGTATGTCAAGGGAAGCGGATGGGATTTAGCTACCATTGAATCTGCAGGTTTTGCGGCGGTGCGCATGGATACGCTGCATAAATTGGTACGTCTCCATTGCTTATCAGACCAAGAAATGGTGCTTGCCCAAAAATCTGCCATGCTTGATCCCGCAGCGCCTACTCCTTCGGTAGAAGCAATACTGCATGCCATTATCCCTTTTGACTATGTAGATCATACGCATGCCGATGCAGTGGTAACGCTTACCAATACCCCACAAGGGCAGGAATTAATTCGTAATTTGTACGGCCAACAAGTTCTGGTTTTACCCTACGTTATGCCTGGCTTTGTTTTAGCCAAATATGTGTATGAAGCGACTCTTAATCTGGACTGGAGCAAGATAGAAGGTATTATCCTACTTCATCATGGAGTATTTACCTTTGCTGACCATCCGCGAAAAAGCTATGAGAACATGCTTAAGCTGGTTACTCAAGCAGAGGATTATCTGGCTGAAAATTCCGATAAAATTCAATCATTGCAGCTAGCTAGAGAAGTAACTGATACTCCGCCTGAATACTTACAACTAGCGAAACTTCGACAGACTATTTCCCGTGTTCAGGGAAAAGCCCATCTTGCAATTCTTGATCGTTCGCCAGAATCCAAAGCGTTTGCAGCTCATCCTGAAGTAGCAAACATTTCCAGACGGGGGCCGCTTACTCCTGACCATGTTATTCGCACCAAGCGCAATCCAGTAATAATTAACCACGATGTCGAGTATTCAGTAGAGAATTATGTGAATGAATACCGGGCCTATTTTCAGCGGCATGCTCGAGAAGAATTAACATGTTTATCTCCCGCGCCTTGCTGGGCCATATGGCCTGGCCAAGGGCGAGTTTCTTTTGGTAGGACTATTGGCGACGCTAGAATCATAGAAGATATTGCCCAACATACGATTAAAGCTATTGTCCAGGCAGAGAGGCTAGGGGGGTGGACAGCATTGCCCGAAAAGGACATTTTTGACATTGAATATTGGGAGCTAGAGCAGGCCAAATTGAAAAAAAGAAAACTAGATCCTTCCTTACAAGGTAAAATTGCTTTAGTAACCGGCGCAGCTCAGGGAATTGGTTACGCTAGCGTGCAAGCATTAGTACAAGCGGGAGCAGCGGTGGCGGCAATTGATGTTAGCGCGCAAATCGTGGGACGATTTGCCATACCTTCAGTATCAGAATTGCGTTGCGATGTAACCGAAAGTAAGCAATTGCAGCAATCAATTGAAGCAACGGTAGAAAAATTTGGAGGTTTAGATATTTTAGTATGTAATGCAGGCGTATTTCCTCCTTCTGAAAATTTGGAAGATATGAAATCGGAAACCTGGGCTCGCAGTATGGCGGTGAACTTAACTAGTCACCAGCAACTTATTCGGGCAGCAATTCCCTATTTGAAGCTCGGTATAGATCCATGTGTGATTATTATTGCTTCCCGCAATGTAACGGCTCCAGGCCCAGGAGCTGCAGCCTATTCAGTGGCCAAAGCTGGACTCACCCAATTGGGGAGGGTGGCGGCCTTAGAATTAGGTCCGGTGGGTATTCGTGTTAATATGCTGCATCCTGATGCGGTATTTGATACCGGTATTTGGACTCCTCCAATGCTAGAAAATCGTGCTAAACAATATGGAATGACTATTGAGGAATATAAAACTCGTAATTTGTTAAAAGCCGAGATAACTTCTAAAGATGTTGCTTCGTTGGTATGCGCTCTAGCGGGACCAGTGTTTTATAAAACCACCGGAGCACAGATTCCTATTGATGGTGGAAATGATCGTGTAATTTAGCGCCACCTGTGACAGGCCTAACGGCTTTACCTCGAAACAACGGAATTCGGTCATCCGAAGCTAAGGACCTTATGTCTGGGTCTGAAGTCGAGGGACTTACTTGTCGACGGGTGCTTTGTGTGCCAGTAAGCAGTTTTGCACGAACCGTGCAGGCAATACCAAAATGAAAGTTGTCTACATTTTGCGCAAAGGATACAGTTAGGACTTTTGTTTGTTGATAGTGGCGCTTAGTTTGAGGACAGGGGTCGTATGTTTGTCGCCATAGCCAAAATCACTTTATCAATCCCCAAGGCTAATTCGCTAAAGAGTAAGCGGCAAGTTGTTCGCCGAGTGCTCGATAAGATTAAAGCTCGATTCAATGTTTCCATAGCGGAAACAGGGGACTTAGACCTTTGGCAAAAAGCTACTCTAGGTGTTGCTGCAGTCGCTAACGAACATTCTTTTGCTCAGGAATGTGTGAGCAAAGTCATACGATTTATAGAAGAAATGTACGTGGCTCCCATAATTGCTTGCTCTACGGAAGTTATTGCTTTGGGAGGCGAGCTTTATGGTGATGATGACGGAACTAGCTTTGGTTCAGTAGCGCGGGGAGCGCATCGCACTCTGGCAGAAGCTGAATTGTCTTCATCTAATAATAATGACGATTAGAGGCAGGTGAAAGAAGCATGGCAACATTTTCTAGGAAAGAAAGAGTCGCCGAGGCGATTAAGCAAGAAGTTGGTCGATTGATTATCCGAGGATTGAAAGATCCTCGCATAGGATTAATTACGATTACCGGTGCGAAAGCTTCTCCTGATTTAAGAGAAGCTTGGATATACTACACCGTTCATGGAGGTGATCGGGTTCGCCAAGATACAGCTACCGGATTGGAGGCTGCGCGAGGGTTTATTCGCAGGGAAGTAGGCCGTACAGTGCGGTTGAAAAGCACTCCTCATCTGCATTTCGTTCTCGATGAAGCTATTGATCGCGGAGAACGCATTGAACAACTTCTACGGGAGGTTCATGAGCAGGATGCCAAGCGTAATCTTGAACTTCCACAAAGCCAATTTCTAAACCTGCCAACTAATTCTCCGAATTCTAACGATGACGACGGGGGCGGGGAGACGTAGCTCATAGGTAGCCCATAAGCTAGAAGCTGGCTTGGCTAGTCTAAGATGCGAGAGTATGGGCTTAAAATTGCCTGCCAAAACCTATTTTGCAAGGGAAGTCCTTTATGGAAGGAACTGTCGAAGCAGAGCAGGCTTCGCTGGAGCGAGAGCTTTTGCGTTGTGTAGATGCATTAAGGTCAGGCAAGCGCTTTTTGATTGCCATGCATGAATTTCCTGACGGGGATGCTCTCGGTTCGGCGCTAGCGCTGAATCTAGTTTTGAAGGAAATGGGCAAGGAGGTGGTGGTGTACAGTCCCCAGAGTCCTCCTAGTAGTCTTCAATTTTTGCCAGATTGTCATAGGATTGTTTCTCATCTTGACGATCAAATGAGATTTGAAGTTTCTATAGCGTGTGACTCCGGAGATGAACTTCGTCTGGGGCCAGATTTTCCAGATCGCAATCGTCGCGGAATAACGCTGAACATTGATCATCACCCCCGCGCTCGTTGGTCTGGTGATGTGAATCTAGTGGACCCTCGCGCAGCAGCTACTGGGGCGCTGGTATTTCGAATTTTAGAGAGGATGGAGGTCACCATCTCTCTGGAGGTCGCTACTTGCCTATGGGTTTGCCTGGTTTCGGATACCGGCAGTTTTCGTCACTCCAATACCAACGAGGAATGCATGCGAATTGCCTGGGCGTTGGTTTTGCGCGGAGTGAAACCAGCAGAGATTGCCTCGCGTATGTTCGAGAGCCAACCATTGTCGCGAGTGCGGCTGCTTTCTCGAGTCCTGCAAACCCTTTCGCTAAATTCAACCGGCCAAGTGGCGTGGGTAGTGGTTGGCCGCGAAATCAGTGAAAAAAGTAACTCTGAAGAGACCGATGGTTTCATTAGCTACCCCCGTTCAATTGTGGGGGTAGAGGTAGCAATGCTGCTACGTGAAGAAGGTGAACGTATACGGGTGAGCTTTCGTTCGCGAGGGCGGGCAGACGTGGGCGCTGTTGCTGCGCATTTTGGAGGTGGCGGGCATCATAATGCGGCAGGATGCTGGGTGAATGGTAGCTTTCCGCAGGTGTTAGCTTTGGTGCTGCGCGAAGTGGAGTTTGCTTTGGATAGAGCAAATTAGCCTAAACAGCAAGCATTTTACCAGGAAGGAGAGACTTGGTGTCAATTCGACTAGATGGCAAAGCACTGGCTCAGCAAATGGAAACAGAATTAGCTAAGCGAGTAGATCGACTCAAGCAAATAAATGGAGGGAGAACCCCTATTCTGGCCACAATTTTGGTAGGGAACGATTCTGCATCGGCAACCTATGTCAAAATGAAAGGCAATGCTTGCCGCCGTGTGGGAATGGATTCGCAGGCTGTTGAGCTACCAGATACTGCCACCACCGAACAGGTTCTTCAAAGTATTAAAGAGCTCAATGGCAATCCAGATGTACACGGAATTTTGTTACAGCATCCAGTTCCTTCGCAAGTAAATGAGCGAGCCTGTTTTGATGCCATTGCCTTGGAAAAAGATGTAGATGGGGTCACCTGCTTAGGTTTTGGCCGCATGAGCATGGGAGAGAATGCTTTTGGGTCGGCTACGCCCAAAGGTATTATGACTTTGCTTAAGCACTACAATATTGATCTGCAGGGAAAGCTGGCGGTAGTAGTGGGGCGCAGTCCTATTTTAGGAAAACCCATGGCCTTAATGCTGTTAGAGGCCAATGCCACAGTGCTAATCTGTCATTCCCGAACAATGGGATTACCTGACCTGGTAAGGCAGGCAGATTTGGTAGTAGGGGCGGTAGGAAGGCCGGAAATGATTCGTGGCGATTGGATAAAAAATGGCGCAGTAGTAGTAGACGCCGGATATCACCCCCAGCGGGTGGGAGATATCGAACTAACTGCAATTATCAATCGTTGTTCTGCATATACTCCAGTGCCTGGCGGAGTAGGGCCGATGACTATTGCTACTCTCGTTGCTCAAACGGTTGAAGCCGCGGAGCGGGCGGCGTCAGTTGCTATTTCCCAAACTGGTACTGATTACGCTAGCTAATCGTGATGACTAACGGAATCTTAGTTATAGATAAACCAGAAGGGATCACCTCTTTTGACGTGGTGCGAGAAGTTCGCCGTCATTTAGGTACCCGAAAGGTGGGTCATACTGGTACTCTTGACCCCATGGCTACCGGGGTGTTGCCTGTTTGCGTAGGCAGCGCTACGCGCTTAGTTCCTCTGCTAACCGACGGCGAAAAAGAATACTTGGCTACAGTGTGTTTGGGAATCTCTACTGACACCCAAGATCGTACGGGAGTAGTGCTTGCCAGATCAGATGTGCCCTCTTTTTCCAAAGAAGAGTTGGAAAAAGTTCTAGATAGTTTTCGCGGCTCGTTTGACCAGTTACCTCCAATGTATTCGGCGGTCAAGGTGCGAGGCAAACGTTTATACGAGCTGGCTCGCCAAGGAAAGGAAATCGAGCGCCCATGTCGATTGGTTACTGTCCAAACACTTGAATTACAGGAATGGGTTCATCCCTATTTGCGACTAAGGGTTGTGTGCTCAAAGGGAACCTATATTCGTTCTCTGGCGCACGACATTGGCCAGCGACTGGGCTGTCATGCGCATTTGAGTGATCTGAGAAGGACTCGTAGTGGGAGATTGTCTCTTGAAGATGCGTTCACTTTGGAAGAGATGCGCAAAAGTCAAAGCCTTTCTCAATGCCTTATTTCCGAAAGTCAGTCTCTTTCTTTTCTTCCGGAGTTAAAAGTAGGAACGGAACAGCGAGCCAAAATCTCTAATGGTCAGCGGCTTAGCACTATTGAAGGACTGTCAGAGATTCTGTGCCAGAAGCAGCTTGGACAAAAGTTACGCTTAGTCTCTTTAGATGGAGAGCTGTTGGCAGTCATCGAGTGGCGCAACGGCGAGCCAAAATACCAGCGCGTATTTGCGGCTTGATGCCTCGAGAAAAAATTCGTTGGAATGTATCATTGACGTTACTAGTTGTATTCGTATACTTCGTGTCTGCAGCGCTCGCCTCCTATACCCCTCCGTGGTGGCGAGTGATTGTTGACGAGTGAAGTAAAGAAAAAGTGTTCTCGTCGTCAATCAGGTCTGGGTAGGTTTGTCCCGCAGGAGGCGGATTAAGAGAGAAAAAATGGCGCTTGAAAAGGAAAAAAAGTCAGAAATTGTAAGCAAGTTTGCACAACACGAGGGTGACACTGGCTCTCCAGAAGTTCAGATTGCTTTGCTGACTGAAAGAATTAGTACTCTCACCGAACATTTTAAGCCCCTTGCTGATGGCGGGCGTGGGCATGTCAAAGATTTTCATAGTCGTCGTGGTCTTTTAAAGCTGGTAGGAAAGCGCCGACGATTGCTCGACTATATTAAGTCAAAAGACGAAAAACGTTATCGAGATTTGATTGGAACTCTAGGAATTCGGAAATAACGTTTGTGGAACGGGCCCGTATATAACCGGGCCTATTTTTTACATGCGTTGTGTATGGAAAGCGAGTTGTCTTTTGGTTTCGTCAGTATCTCTGAGCCCCAGTCAGGGATAGCGAAGGGATCAAAAGCTAAACTCTTGGGAGTATCGTTTTCCAATACGCAAGGCGGGTTGTGAAAGTTAAGGACGCGCGTCTTGGAGAATTTTCTGCTCGAGTGTCAACTGCGATCGCTATGGCGCTCGACGCGACTAGGACTCTAAGTAATTGTCCGTCTTTGTGCCTGCACCCTAAATAAAGGTGCGAGAAAGAAGGAATCAGTTTTATGCAGGTTGTTAGCAAGTCAATGGTTGTGGGCGAAAAAGAGCTAGTTCTAGAAACAGGAAAGCTAGCCAAGCAAGCTCATGGCTCAATTACTCTTCAATTCGGTGATACAGTACTTTTGGTAACCGCAGTTTCTTCTCCAGAAAAGAAGGAGGGGTTAGATTTTTTCCCTCTCACTGTCGATTACCAAGAAAAGCTTTATGCGGCCGGTCGTATTCCCGGAAGTTATTTTAAGCGAGAAGGCAGACCTAGCGAAAAAGAGACTCTTACTAGCAGATTGATAGATCGTTCTCTTCGTCCCTTGTTTCCGGAAGGGTTTTTCTTTGAGACGCAAATAATTGCGATGGTGCTTTCCGCTGACCAGGCAAATGAGCCGGATATTCATGCCATAACCGCGGCTTCTGCTGCTCTTCACTTGTCGGATATTCCGTTTTTCGGACCTATAGCGGGAGTTCGGATTGGACGTCTGGGAGGTGAGCTGGTTGCCAATCCTAACGAGCAGCAACGTCTAGAGTCCGATCTAGACCTAGTGGTAGTTTCTTCCGAAGAAGCCATTGTGATGGTGGAGGGAGGAGCGAACCAAATTCCCGAAACCGAAATGATTGAAGCTTTGCTATTTGCTTTTCAAGCAGCACAGCCAATCATCAAGTTACAGAATGATTTGCGTGCCGAGTGTGGAAAAAACAAACGTGAATTTGCGGAGCCAACGGTAGACCAAAATCTAAAAGCCAAAGTAAAAGAAATTGGTCTGCAGGCTATTGAGGCAGCTTATCAAATTGCGCAAAAGCAAGGCCGCTACGAGGCTCTTTCTGCCGCCAAAAACGATATTTGCACGCGCCTAGCTGAGCAAATGGGAGAAGAATATTTGCCAGCCGAGAGAGTAATTAAGGGTTTTATAGAAGATCTGAAATACGAGTATGTTCGTTCTATGGTGCTAGATACCGGGAACCGTATTGGGGGCCGAAAACTAGACGAAGTTCGCCAAATTACCTGCGAAACCGGATTGCTGCCCAGAACCCATGGCTCTGCTCTTTTCACGCGAGGTGAAACCCAGGCATTGGTTGCTGCTACCTTGGGAACGCTAGAAGACGAGCAGTGTGTGGAGACTCTGACTGGTCAGAGTTCCAAGAAATTCATGCTGCATTATAACTTTCCGCCTTTCAGTGTGGGCGAAGTAAAGTTTATGCGCAGCCCAGGGCGGCGGGAAATTGGCCATGGTGCATTGGCTGAGCGGGCGCTGCGACAAGTAATGCCCACTGAAGAAAGCAAGTTTCCCTACACCGTTCGTCTAGTAAGCGATGTTCTGGAATCTAACGGCTCTTCTTCTATGGCTTCAGTATGTGGAGGCTGTTTGGCTTTGATGGATGCGGGAGTACCGATTGTTGAGCCGGTGGCAGGTATTGCCATGGGTCTCATCAAAGAAGAGGAGCGGGTCGCAGTACTTTCCGACATTCTTGGCGACGAAGATCATTTGGGAGACATGGATTTCAAAATCTGTGGAACCGAAAAAGGAATCACCGCTATCCAGATGGATATCAAAGTAACTGGTGTTTCTCGAGAAATTCTCGAATGTGCATTGGAGCAGGCCAGGCAAGGTCGACTGTTCATTCTGGGCAAAATGAAAGAGACCATTGCCCAACCACGGTCGGAAATCAGCAAGTATGCACCAAGAATTACTTCCATTAAGATCCGTCCAGAGCGTATCAAAGACGTTATTGGGCCAGGCGGAAAAGTAATCCGCGACATTATTGCGCGTACTAACTGCGCCATCAATGTGGAAGATGACGGAACCATTGCCATTGCTTCGCCAAGCCAAGTCTCGGTAGAGCAAGCAATTCGCATGATTAAAAACCTGACTCAGGAAGCAGAAATTGGGCGGGTTTATCTTGGTACGGTGAAAAAACTGGCGGAGTTTGGCGCCTTTGTTGAGCTTTTCCCGGGAACAGATGGTTTGGTGCACGTTAGCGAGCTTTCCGAAAAACGGGTAGAGAACGTGGCCGACGTTCTTAAAGAGGGTGACGAAGTCCTAGTAAAAGTCATTGCCGTAGACCGTACCGGAAAGATACGTTTGTCCCGTAAAGAAGCTATTGGGGCCAAGGAAGGCGAAATATCGCCAGTGGCACCGCGCGAGGAACGAGAGGAAAGAGGCAGCCGTAGTCGGGACCGAGGTAATTCGGGAAGAAGCCGGCGGGGCAATAATCGCGAGGGCCAGGGGAGCGGCGAGAATCAAGAAAAGCGCGAGCAACCGGCTGACGACATTAACCAGGTGAGCAATTCGTGAAACGAATTTCGGTAAAGATTCATAGACTAAGGGCTGGCGAGAGCGAGCCCTTGGTTCTGCCTAGTTATGCCACCCCAGGTTCAGCAGGAGTTGATTTGCGTGCTGACTGTGACATTGAGCTACAACCAAGAGCTACCCAGTTGGTTCCCACTGGAATTGCTCTGGAAATTCCCGAAGGCTGGGAAGGACAAGTTCGGCCCCGAAGCGGACTAGCTGCTAAATTTGGCGTCACTGTACTCAATGCTCCGGGAACCATTGATAGTGATTATCGGGGTGAAGTTCAGGTTTGCCTAATTAATCACTCACGTCAGCTTTTCCGCGCCCAACGTGGAGAGAGGATTGCTCAGCTAGTGCTAGCACCAGTAGTCCAGGCGGAATTTGAAGAAGTTGACGAATTGAATCAGTCTTCGCGGGGAACGGGTGGCTTTGGTTCTACCGGTAGATAGATGATTGAGCTAGGAATAATGAGTTAAATTCCTGGGCGGTAGGTGGTGGCGATCATACCTAGTCCTCAAGCGTCGCTGCGCACTTTCTCGTGCGCTGCTCGCTCGATCTGGATCGCTCCCTGCGATTTCGAAATAATTCAGTGCATGCGCTCGCAGATGTTCCTCTCGTGCTGATCTTCATTATTGTCAGCATGCTGAGTGAGCTCCAGCCATTCTCTGGCGATGTGGGTATGCGGCTCCGAGACGCTTTCGTCGCCACAGCAAAAGTTAACTGTAAGACAATGCTGTCAAATGTCAGTTGAAAAAGTATTTGAAAGTAGGTTTTTGGGCTACGCTGGACCAAGCGGAGTTCAAAGATTTATGCAACACATTCGAACGGGGGCCCGATCGAGAGCGGTTGGCAAGTCGCCCTACAAAAGCTGCCGGAAGAAGGTGGGGCATTTTACTTGGAGAGCATGAAGAATACATATTATGATCTTCTCGGGGTTCATAAAGATGCTACGCAAGAACAGATACGCTCTGCGTATCTTGAACTTGTTGCGCGTTATCACCCTGACAAGCATTCAGACAATCCGCTACAACATCTTGCGGAACAAAAGCTGGTTGCGATTAATGCTGCCTACGAAAACTTGTGCGACCCGGAACACCGCGGGAAGTATGACGCGACGCTTGACTGGCATGCAGAGAGGCAAAGATCAAGCTCCACGCCTATCTCGAAGGCCGCCCGGAAACCGATTTCATGGAAAATTACGCTGGCGAGCCTGGTGATTTTGGTTCTGTTCGTCAGACCGATAGCTCCAATTCTTGTTCGACTTTTTTCGACAGGACTCGGCCTCTTGATCGCATTTTTGTTGGTTTGTGCGTTTCTGGTGATAGTTTTCTTTCGGTGGCATAAGGCGATGGCAAAGAAAAATGAGAAAGGCACAGCATAAGCGCGAACCCTTGGAACGCACCGAGCGAGGCCCTCTTTTGGAGACCTACCTATTACATGAACTACGCGCGCATATTGTAGCGGATGTGGAGGAGACCTTCCCTCTGGAGAACTTCGCAGTAAGAAGTCAAGACTCAGACAAAAAATTTGGATACGATGTCAGCGCTAGTTCGAAAGAAGAGACTTAGGACTGGCATCCTTTTCGTTAGCTTGGTCTACAATCCATTTCTTTTTTCTCTGGTCGCCAGACAACCCTCCCCACGGAGTAAGGTGTTCTTCTTGCTTAGTAGGAGCGCGCAGGAGCATGCAGAATTGTAATTGCATGGGGCAATTGATTCCACTATTGGCAGCGGTTGAAAACTGTTTAATTTGATAAGTGTAATATTTGTTTTCCGTTGAATCGGAATTAATTACTTCCGGACCAAAAGGCCGCATGCTATCTATAGGATCGCCACCAAGCGGGCTCACGTATTGCGCTCTAAAATGAGCGGCAAATAAGTAGCCATCTTCAGGCGTAATAAAGTCATTAAAAGTATCAGGGCGATGACGTTCAGCAATATGCTGACCTTTCATGACTGCATGAATTATGCGGTATAGACCAGTGGCGTTGGTTGAGTTTTCCAAAACTTGCTTAACCCATTCTTTTAAAGCATTGCCAATATCGCGTTGGTCAATATCGTCAGCTTTCTGAAACTGTCCTGGCTGAACTATTTGACTATTGTTGTTGTTCTCCCATAATATTTTTCCAATGTAATGTAGGTTCGAGTTAAGGGAAGGGCCATCAGTGTTTGAAAACAATCCGTCCGGATTTAGAAGCGAGATTTCGCAGGGAATATTTTTCCAATTAATGTTTGCCTTGTCGTATTCCGTAATGTTCAGTTTTTGTGAAGAAAAAGCTATAACCACTAGTTCTACCGGTTGGCGCCAATTAAAATCATCAAAAATATGAGTGTACTCTTTATACTTATTTTCCTTTCTTTGTTCCCAATGGGTTGAGCGGAGTAAAAATGGGCCATTTCCACCTACGCGAACATAGACAGGCCCAGCATTGGAATATTTAGCATCAAACAGCCGAGGGTATTGAATTTTGGTGTTTCTACAGCCTAGAAAAGCTTTGCTCAGCATTCTGGAAACTTCTGGATGCTGGTTTGGTAACACTGACATGCATATTTCGTTGTCTGAAGAACTTGGCTGACTAGGAAGACCTCTGGCAAGGTCCATATAGTCCTGAAATGCCTTACCAGCCACCTGCATGTGGAAGCTATATTTTATGTTCTGAAGATCGTCAAATTTTACTTGGTAATTCGAATCTAGAAATTGGGCCAAGCGAAGCCTGGCCATAGGTTTTACGCCCAAAATTCGATTTCCAGCTAAATAGTAAAAAGGGTAGTAAATGCAACCAACTCTTCCTAAAAATGTCTTTTCCGAGTCCAAAAGCTCGCCGTTAGTCAGCACATGAGTCAAAGTCGAATATTCCGGACCTTCCATGTTGTCGAAGTCTACCATATCTAAACGAAATTTTACTGAATAAGTACCAGATTTAATCTTATCGTCCATGACCATAAATAGACGGATTTGATTGAATGGCGAAATAGTTTCGTCTTTGCTAATTAGTTTCCATTCTTTGTCGTCAGTACTTTCAGCTGGGCGTTTATAAATGGCAGTACAAGCAATACAGTCGTCATCTATCTGGTCCATAAAATGCACCCGCAACATACGTGCTAGCTCGGCTACTGATTTGGATTCTATTTTATGGATAGGAAAATACTGCTGAAAATTAACCGGAACAGATTCCTCCATAAGCATATCCAGGTTTTTGGATAGTGATCGCTCTTGTAAAAGGTACTTTCTGGCAAATGTTAGCCTTTCTAAATATAGCCACTCGTCATCACAGCCAGTGTAGCGACCTCTGCAAAGCAAAAAATTCCACTTATTACCAAATATTCGACTCTTAATGTATTTCTCAACTTTTAGGTTTACAATTTCTTTATCAAACTCTTCCTCGTTATCTGCGCAAACTCCGGCGCGACCTATAAGGCCAAATAGGCCATTAATAGCTTCCGACCGAGCTCGAAATTGAATATTAAGATCCCTGGTTGACTGGTGGTCTTCGGAGATTGAACCCAAAAGTTCCTGATTGGCAGTGGATTGGTTAGCAGTGTAATCATAAAGGGCAAATATTTCCTTTAATAGTGCCATTCGGCTATCCCATAGGTTTTCATCTATCCATTCAGCAATTCCCCCATGGATTTTCCAGAGAGTTCCGGCGCCTTCTTTTATTAATATTATCGCTTGTGCGTAAACGCCTACTCCGGGAAGTATGCTGACTACTCCTAAGGCCG
>JBNKEI010000042.1:0-4189 GCA_050288705.1 Myxococcales bacterium | reverse complement strand
TATCCAACAAATGCCGCCGTAACGCGTCGCTATCGTAGGCCCGATCTGCCAGAAGCATCTTCGGCTTTGTTGTCGTCACCAATTCTGGGGCCGGCACGCTATCATGCCGCTGGCCCTCGGTTATCCGATACGCAAGGGGGATCTGCCCTCTACTCGCCAAACGCGTACAGACTACCATCCCTACTCCCAACATAAACCGTACCATCAGCACCAATTGCTGGCGAGGATCGAATCTCGCCACCAGTCTCAAAAGACCACTTTTCTTTCCCATCGGGAGTGAGTGCGTATAGTTTCTTGTCGTTGCTTCCAAAATAAACTATACCATCGACACTTACAGCAGGCGACGATTGAATACTATTTCCAGTTTCGTAAAACCATTTTACTTTTCCATCGGGAGTGAGCGCGTATAGTTTTTTGTCGTTGCTTCCAAAATATACCGTACCGTCAGCGCTTATGGCAGGTGACGATTGAATGCTGCTTCCAGTTTCGTAAAACCATTTTACTTTTCCATCAGGATTAAGCGCATACAGCCTATTGTCGCTGCTCCCAAAATAAACTGTACCGTCAACACCGATAGCGGGCGAGGACGCGACTACGCCTCCAGTTTCGTAAGACCATTTTTCTTTTCCGTCACGATCGAGAGCACATAGTTTTTTTTCCAGATTAATTCCGAAATAAATCGTACCGTCAACACCAATGGCTGGCGATGAAGCATATGGACTTTTAAGTTGGTAAAACCACTTAAGCGTTCTATCAGGATTGAGACCGTACAACTTCATGTCCGAACTTCCAAAATAAATTGTACCATCAGCAGCAATGCTAGGCGAGGACATAATTGAGTCGCCAGTCTCGTAAGACCATTCTTCTTTTCCATTATGGTTGAGTGCATATAGTTTTTCGTTACTTCCAAAATAAACCGTACCGCCTGCACCAATAGCGGGGGCGAATTCAAAAGCGACTGGGAGTGAAAAATTCCATTTTTCTTTTCCGTCAGGATGGAGCACGTGTACTTTGTTATCGTGACTTCCAAAGTAGACATTACCGTAAACGTCGATCGTAGGCGAGGAATCAACCCAGTGTTCGGTTTTGAATGTCCACTTCAGGCGATTTGTCTGAGTTCCTACATAGATACTTTGCCTGGTATGCTGAACATTCCCACCCTCCATCGGCCATGGAGATCCCGGCTGAAGGCCACTTAATAAGCACGATAAACCATCACCAGAAAACCATGGTTTGCAGATACACCAGCGCAAAGCCCGAGCGTCCACGCAAACCGCATTACCATCACACCCTCCGTTATTCTCTAAACATGATTCATGATTCGGCGGTTCATCGGTTTTGACTTTATCGACTTCCGAAAAAACACACAGATTGTAACTGCAGATTTCTTTTTCTTTGCAATCGCCTTGATTTGAGCATTTATGTTTCCACTCGTAACATCCTTCCAATGCCGATAACGCCACAATCAAAATTGACCAAAGCAATAAATTATAATTCACAAACACACTCCTTTTCTGCAAAACAACTCACGCCACCAGCCAGATACAACCCATTAAAACCGCGAGAATACGCAGACCCCAAGAGAGAAACAAGACTAAACAACAAAACTACCAACGAAAAATCTCACCACCACCGAAAGACATCAATAATCACTTGTCTGTCCCTCGCCTTTTGTATACGATTCGCGCAATATTAGTAGAACATAAGGGGCTTTTGATTTATGAATACTATTAAACTGCTAATAAGTTTTTACACATTCCTATTAGCGACTGCTTTTCCAACGATTGTCTTCTCGCAATCGATAGCAGTGGTAGGCACGGTTACCGGCAATGACACCTGCGATAAAAGCACAGTTACTACCATCATCCCAAAATTTCGAGCCGCCCTTTCCGCTATCGACGCCAATGCCAAATCGGATAAAGACCTAATCTCTGCACTGGGCGGCATTCCAACCATGTCCCTGACCGAAATAGACAAAGCTCTAGAATCGCGTCGCGAGGACATATTGCAAATGAAATACAGCGAAGCAATCAAGCCTTTGTCCGAGGCAATCGATGAAATAATGCTGCACCCGCCATCTCAGACACGTTGTAACTATATTCGCGACGCATATTCAAAACTAGCTTGGTCCTACAAGAAAATGCTTGTGAGAAAGAGAGGATACGAAGCTGCTGCGGAAAGACTAGTTCGTGTGGGAGAATTCGAACTAGACTACCATCTATTCCCGCCTTCGTTTCACCAAGAGGTTGCGCAAGCATGTCGCGATATTGAAACCAGGTTTAATTCATCATTAACCATTTCTACTAATCCCTCGGGATTAACTGTCCATATTGATGGATGCCCAGTAGGAAAGGCTCCAGTTAGAATCAAAGTTCCACGAGGCGAATATCAGATTGATGTTGAGTTCCCTGCTGGACAGGGTTTATCAAAGATAGTTAAAGTGCAAGGTGACACGAACGTTAATTTTGATCAAGAATTCGAGGGCGCCATTTTCGTCAATAAAGGCCCCTGTGTAGCATTTTCTGAGGATAGTCAAAAACGATTAGCTTCTTTTGCTAAATTGCGATCACTGCTGGGCGTAAAGTCAGTTATAGCTCTGCGCAAAGAAAAGCAATCTAATGGAAAAAAATACTTGTTAGTTGAATCAATAGATAAAAACAAAAACTTCAAAGAAGCTAAAATTGAAGAAAAATCTGACCAGGCGACTGACTACGATATTCAAAAACTTGCAAAATCGATTATTTCTGGAAAAGCGATTCATCCTGTCGAGTTGATAAACAAGGAAGCCACGATCAGCACTAGCAACACAGTTCCGGTTTCAGAAAAATCATGGTTTAGCGACCACCAATTTCAACGAATAGCCGCTTGGACGCTAACTGGAATTGCAGTAATAGCGGCAGGCGCAACCGCATTAGAACAACTACGCATGGAAAAAGCAAACCGCAATGCAAATAATCTTGACAATAGCGATATTAATTTCAAAGCAGATCATTCAAAGTATGAGAGTGACTACAATTCAGCATCGAAATTACGTACCGGGTTTGCCATTGGAACTGTATTAGCCGGCGCCGGGGCAGCCGCGCTTTTTTACTTCAACACCAAACCAGCAGTTATTTCTGAAGGACCTACCGCTAAGTCAGGTTTTCTATTTACTTACAGCAGAAATTTTTAGAACCCGCGAGTATTCTGTCTTACCGAAACCAGAAGCGGGCAAACTATGCCCGCCCCTGCTTTTTTGCATTTACTCGTTTTCGGCAACCAAAGATTGCATTGCTGCTTTTGCGCCTACCGAAGCGCTTTCTTTTTGCGCCCTTGTTCCCGACAAAGCGTAGCCAATTTCTTGAGGATATGCTTCGGAACCGTGTTCTGTTAAGTCAAGACCCTCGATTTCTTCTTGCTCACTTACTCGCAACCCAACGGTGCGTTTGATTACCTGGAAGAGAACAGTCATGGCGCCGAAGCTCCAAACAAAGGCGGCTGTTACTCCCAACACTTGCATAGCTATTTGCGCCCAAGAGAACCCGCCAACATTAAACACTCCGGCCGCAACAGTTCCCAATGCTCCGCAAACTCCGTGAACACTTATTGCACCCACCGGGTCATCGACTCCTCGCTTTTCAAAAAACGCGCAGGCATACACCACCACGATACCCGCTCCCATGCCGATCACCACTGCTGACCAAGGTGCTACATTGGCACAACCAGCGGTAATACCTACTAATCCGGCTAATGCTCCGTTCAAGCTCATACCAATATCTGGCTTTCCTGCACGTAGCCAAGTAATTAGCATTGCTCCTACTGCCCCGGCACAGGCGGCCAGGTTAGTGTTGATAGCAATTAGGCCAAAGGCTTTTCCAATTCCCCCCAGCGGTTCGCCTCCGCCACCAGTAGCTCCGGCGGTACTTCCAGCATTAAAACCAAACCATCCCATCCAAAGAATAAACACTCCCAAGGTTGCCAGGGTCATGGAATGGCCCGGAATGGGTCGCGGCTTTTTATCAGCGCCGTATTTCCCTAATCGAGGCCCCAAGGCGATTGCTCCTGCCAATGCTGCCCAACCACCAATACTATGTACCACCGTGGAACCCGCAAAATCGATGAATGGCGGCAGTCCCAGGCTCTGTGTCCAGCTGCCATCCACTGCGTGCAGCCATCCCCCACCTTGAAACAGACTTCCCCATGCCCAGCT
>JBNKEI010000041.1:0-15886 GCA_050288705.1 Myxococcales bacterium | reverse complement strand
CTCGATGGCAAAGTTAACCAGCGCGGCGCTGTTATGGGCACTCTCGATGGTCAGCACGTGTGTTTTGGCGCGGTCGAGCGCAGCCCGGTCGACGCCCGAAATAGCGTTATAATTCATGGCGCTGGTTTCGAAGGGCAGCTCCAGTTCGTTTTTTAATCCCACCCGGTAGGCCAGAAGAACTTCGATATCATCGACTGCCGACCGTTTTTCAATATCGCTGCGGGCAAAAGCATCTAGTTTATTGAGGCGGAACACCCCTTTGAGCAGAGACACCATCTGAGCTTGGCCACCGCCGACTTGCAAAATCCTATGTGACTTGCAGGCTATCTCGATGTCGGAAAAGGTTATAGCTACCCGGTCGGAGCATGTTTCCAGGCCGTGTTGTGCCTGTAAATAACAATTGGCGCGCAGCTCAGCGCTATCAACCTCGGCCAACGTTCTGATAACGGCAGCAACTCGGTCCGCAAATCCCGGCCAAGATGCGTCCGCCGAGGCTCGTGGGCCGGTCGTGCCATCCAGGCGATTAAGGAGCTCACCGAAATAGTCGGCATTTTCGGTACCTTGCAGAATTCGCAGATATTCCGGACTGATATCGCTGCAATAATGCCTAATAGCGTTTTCAAAGCTTCTGCCCCTGCTTCTGAGTTCCTGGGCGGAAGGAATTTCGAAAATGGAAAAACTAATCCGTGGTCCACCTCCACCGGTTCGTTGGGTCAGTGCAGCTATTGTCTGCTGAGATAAGGGATTTCGCTCAAGTCTTATTTCTGTTTTTTGAGACAACCGAAAGATACCCTGTGGCAACGCGGTCAGTCGGTTGCCCCACAAGTTTAGCTTGCTAAGCCCAGTAAGGTTGCCGATGAAATCGGGTAGCTCGGTCAGTTGGTTTCTCGTCAAGTCTAGCTCGCTAAGCCCAGTAAGGTTGCCAAAGGAGTTGGGTAGCTCGGTTAGTCGGTTGCCCGACAAGAGTAGCTCGCTAAGTCCAGCAAGGTTGCCGATGGAATAGGGTAGCACGGTTAGTCGGTTGCCCCACAATTCTAGCTCGTTAAGCCGAGTAAGGTTGCCGATGGAATCGGGTAGCTCGGTCAGTTGGTTGCTCGACAATTTTAGCTTGCGAAGCCGAGTAGGGTTGCCAAAGGAATGGGGCAGCACGGTCAGTTGGTTTCTCGACAAGTCTAGCTCGCTAAGCCCAGTAAGGTTGCCGAAGGAATGGGGCAGCACGGTCAGTTGGTTGCCGGTTAATTTTATCTCGTTAAGCCGAGTAAGGTTGCCGATGGAATCGGGTAGCTCGGTCAGTTGGTTGTCCGACAATTGTAGCTTGCGAAGCCGAGTAAGGTTGCCAAAGGAATGGGGCAGCACGGTCAGTTGGTTTCTCGACAAGTCTAGCTCGCTAAGCCCAATAAGGTTGCCGAAGGAATGAGGCAGCACGGTCAGTTGGTTGCCCGTCAATTTTATCTCGTTAAGCCGAGTAAGGTTGCCCAAGGAGTTGGGCAGCACGGTCAGTTGGTTGTACGACAATACTAGCTCGTTTAGCCGAGTAAGGTTGCCGATGAAATCGGGTAGCTCGGTCAGTTGGTTGTCCAACAATTCTAGCTTGCTAAGCCGAGTAAGGTTGCCCAAGGAGTTGGGCAGCACGGTCAGTCGGTTTCTCGACAATTTTAGCTCGCTAAGCCGAGTAAGGTTGCCCAAGGAGTTGGGCAGCTCAGTCAGTTGGTTGCCCCACAATTCTAGCTTGCTAAGCCAAGTAAGGTTACCGATTTCTTCTGGGAGGCTTTTCAGCCTGAGACCGCCTAGATTAAGGACGGTGTCACGTTTTTGAAAACATTCGAGAATTCTATCTTTTGCAATACATCTTTTTTCGTATTGGGTTATATTATTCTCCCAAATATTTAAGGCATGCTCCATTTGTGACAGATTAATCGAAAATAGGTTAAAGGAACCAAACATCCTATTTGACCAATGGCCAGTGTCCCCGATTTCCAGGTTTCCATTGTTTCGCCCACCCACGGTGTTATTAAATGTATCTCGATTTTGCGAACTACTATGACTACTTGTTGATTGGATGCTGGAATTAACGTTACTTGTTCCGGGGGTTTCATTATTGCTCAGTCCTGAATTTTGCTGACTGTTAGATGTGCTCGCGGAATCATCTTGGAAAGTGTGACTTCGATTGCGAACACCGTGAATTCTATTAAACATTTGTCTCCCAACTCTGGTTAACTCCCACGTTGTAGCTTTTCTTTTTTTCGATCCAGTAAACTTGTAAGCTATTGATAGTGTTGATGTGGAAAATCAGATTTCCAAAAGTAGTGCCATAATCGTATGTATACATATTGTTTTTGCGCACCATTATACTATCGCATTAACTGACATGGGGTGCAGATTATCTGCAAAAAGACCATTTGTGTGCCAATGAATTATGCTGCGAGGGAGTAAAACTGCTCTATTGCATTTCGGTTTTTGCCATATTCAGATGACATAACTGTCCTTTCTTGAACATATGAAAAGCTTCAATTCCTGCGATAGTGGCTTGGGCGGGGTGGAACTTCTTGAAACCTAATATTGCTTTTTCTTGTGCTTGCTTTTCAGCGCCGCTCGTTCTTGCTCGCTTGTAATTGGGTCTCCTTCTTTAGTGACCTATGACACTACTCCGCTGGTTTTTACCTTTCATGCAGGCTTGTTGAAAAGACACTGCTGGCAATGGAAACGAACGTGATGCAGATTTGCTTAAGGCCGTGGCCAAGTGGCAGATCGACAATAATAAGACGCCATCGCAACTTGATGAGCTTCGCAGGGCTTTGAGGCACTGCGTAGGTCTTCGTTCCTAAGTACTAGGCAACAAAATCAGCAGTTGCGTTTGTTTTTGCGCTTAAAAAAAGATTTGAACGGATTAGAGCGCCGTTTTTCGTTGGTCTGCGCATTTTCACGCCTGAAACCTTCCTCCTCATATCTACGCTCCGAACTGGATGAAGTATTGTTGGAAACTATCGGCCCGTTTTTTCTTGGTAAGCGAATGGTTTCACCAAAATAGTTATTTAGTAGGTAGTCGTCCAGCCTGTCCGATGAACGTATGTCATTTGTAGCGATCGCTTGCTCTAATCGACGGATACCTTCATGGTCGTTGCGTTCGGACATAAGATCCATTAATTCCTGACGATGTGCTGGCGTCATGGTTTGTGCCAAAAACCCGCTGGGTCGCGCATTGCGATCCATGTAGAAACCGTCGCTATCTTGGGTCAGGTTACTGGCCACCGATCGGTTGGTGCTAGAAACGTAATCTTTTCCCGCGTCTGCGACTCGCCTAGCAACATCGCTGTCACTACTCATGGTGGAACTGATCGATGGTTCAAAGTACAAATATTCACCCAACGTCCGTCTCCGCGGCATTTGGGTGTGTCGTTCTGATGTAGGGTCTCGAACGAGCTGCTTGTTGAGGGGATCGCGGTCGAATCTGTTGTCCTGCCAGTCCACCCATCTTAGTCTACGAACTACCGAACTGGCGGAGGAATAGTTGGATGGGGTTTTGGACGTATTTGCCAGTTGGTCAATTTGGGATTGCGACCAGCCGTAGCTGTTTCTGCGTGTTTTGTTTGCGTACATGAAACTCTTTCTTGTTCTTGTGGTAACCGCATAGTTAGCCTGGTGATAGCTACACCAAAACTTTTCATTATCCAATCGGATTGTATCGGAAAGATTTTTTTACAGATTTTGCAGAATATTTTTCTAAGTTTTTTTCCGCGTGTAACAAATTAGCCATTCTCATTAAAATTGCCGGAATGTCCTCAAGCTCAAAGCAAAAGGAGGCAGCTCCTGTGCGCAGAGCTACTGCTGGCATTCCGAACACTACCGAGCTGCGTTTACTTTGTGCGGCAGTAAAAGCTCCAGCAATTTTCATATGTTGTAGTCCGGAAACCCCATCATCGCCCATTCCGGTAAGAATGAATCCCGCTGCTTTGTTTTTAAACTCTTGCGCTAAAGACGATAATAGAATGTTTCCTGAGGGTCTTAAACTCTTTATAGGAGGACGCGAATCTAGGCATATTTTTGCATTTTGAACTGTCATATGTTGCTCGTCGGGAGCGAACAGTACTACTCCTGCTTTTAACTCATCTCCGTGCTTAGCTAAACGAACAGAAACGGTGCAGTGTGAAATCAGAAAGCGTACCAAGCCATCACTAAATCCCTTAGCAATATGTTGCACAACTACAATGGGGATGGGAAAATCTCCAGGAAGAGGGCTGAGAATATCTTTTAGAGCGGCGGGTCCTCCCGTAGAAGCAACAATGCCAATGCAATAAGGAATGGTTAAATAGTTGGGAAAGTCGTCAATTCCCAAAATAGTACGTGCGTTTTTAGATGAATGAGCGGTAAATGACGGGGTTTGCAAAGGCCTAGCCGTCGATATCATACCTAACTTGGCTACTGCTCGAAACGCATCGCGAACCCTTTGAGCATGCGATTCAAAATGAATAAGGTCGTTTTTGTTGGGGAGTTCCAGGGCCTCAATAGCGCCTTCGTGAAGGGCTTTAAATGCCAATTCAGCGCCGCAATCATGGGAATGGATTGCTATTATTGGTACACGGGTGTGCTGCGCTATTTTGCGAAGGGCATGCAACCCCTCTTCAGGAATAGAAAGGCCCAACGCGATCACATTAGGATTGGTTTCCAATGCCCGAGCCACTGCCTCTGAATACTGGAAAGTCTTTCCTACAATTCGGGTGCCGGGAATATCTCGAAGCAGCACGGCTAGCGAATCCACCATCGAAGCTGAAGCGTCAATGATTAGGCACTGAATGGTCGTCGCGCTCACGCCCGATTTAGTTTCAAGTTCTGCCCAATCACCCTTCATTAATATGTGTTCCTTAGCTTGGTATTAATTGACGTACTAAATCTAAAAGTTTGCCGCGCTCAACATCCTTTTTTACCAAATAACCATCTGCTCCTGCTTCTAAGCCAGCAGCGCGGTCCGAATTAGTATCTAACGAAGTAACCACAATTACTGGAACATTAGTTATGGCTGGATCGCTTTTTACTTGACGGGTGAGAGTTAACCCGTCCATTCGCGGCATCTGTACATCGGTAACTACCAGGTCAAAGGGAGTTCGCTTAAGAAGATTAAGAGCCTCTTCTCCATCGGCGGCGGGAACAACTTGGTAACCGGCAATCTCCAAGACTGCTTTCATTGCCGAGCGGGTAGTCAATGAGTCATCGACCACCAAGATTCGTGAGTGACGCGAATCGTCGATTTTTTTCTGAACAAGTGGCTTAGCCAAACGAATCAGCTCTGCAGGATTCAATACTGAAACCACTTCACTGCTATCCAAAACTGCAGTTCCAGCCAGCAGCGGATATTGAGTAAGCCGCTTTCCTAGCGATTGCACTACTACCTCGTACTGCCCCACAATCTCATCAACTGCAAAAACAATTCGTTGTTCCCCCAACTTAATTAGTAAAGCGGGTTGTGGTTTTTCGCTAGATAACACCCGATCTGAACTTAGGCCCAATACCTGAGCCATGGAGGAATAAGGAACTTGTTCCTGATTTATCAAAACAACGGTTTTGTTAGCGACGGTTCCCAAATCTTGAGCGGAAAGCCTCAGAATTCTTTCCACTGATTCATAAGGTATGGCAGTAATGTTGTTCCCAATCTTGACTACTACTGCCAAGGTTGCCGCCAAGGTCAAAGGCAAATCTAATTCAAAAGACGTTCCTTTGCTCTCTTTAGTGGAAACATCTACTGTGCCCCTAAGCTTGTGTACTGCTGATGCTACTACATCTAGTCCTACTCCCCGACCAGAGATCGTGGTAACTGCTCCGGCAGTCGAGAATCCCGGCTGAAACACTAACCGCAATGCATCGTCATCCGAAAGCTTATAAGCTTCTTTCTGAGAAAGTAGCCCTCTTTCTACGGCGACATCGCGTATTTTGTTGGAAATCAACCCACCCCCGTCATCGCGAACAATTACCATAATGCGATGTCCCCTGCGTTCCACAGAAACCTCCAAAACTCCGGTTTCTTGTTTTCCAGTTTGTTTGCGTTTTTCGGGGGATTCAATGCCATGGTCAATGGCGTTACGTACCAGGTGAAGCAGGGGATCTTTTAGTTCGTCAAGAATTCGGCGATCAAGTCTAACGTCCGCGCCCTTAAGCACCAGATTTACATTTTTTTTGAGGCGGCCAGCAACGTCGCGAACAGTTCTTCGCAGAGGGTCTAGAGCCAGTGAAGCGGGCACCATACGTAAATCACGTAAATCGTCTCGCATAACCGTGGATAACAGCCGCACATGCTCTGATTCGCGATGCGCCTCTTGAGCCAGATGACCCAAACGGCGTTCATGAAGACGAAGTCGATGGAGAGCTGTCTCGATATTGCTTAGTGGTCCCTGGAACTCAGCGTGGCGTAATTCCGCAAGTATTTCTTCGCATAGGAGTCGGATACTTTGGCTGATTTGTACCTGATTTTGGAGTTCTTTGGCTCGCCTTTCCTGTCTAGCAAAGGTAATTGCCGTATTTTCAATTTGTCGCGCCAAAGATTCCAAAGTATTAATTGATACGCGAATGCTTCTCGCATGAATATTGTAATTGGTTATTCCGGGAGTTTTTCCGGAAGGGCTGGAATCTTCCAGTGACGGCAACTTATCAGAAGACGAAATCGACATTGAAGCCGAAGATGTTTGAGAATTCCCAAGCAATTTTTGAATGCTGATTAGCTGATCGGCAATGGCGGCGGCATTTTTGCTAGACTTTAATCCGGGCTCGGCCATTTCCAGGAGTAAATTGCCTATATTTAAAGACAAATCGGCAATTGGTTTATTGCCCGCTTGATGGGCAATCTCCGCCAATTTCTTGGCCTGTTCTGCTCCTTTTTCGATTTCTGCTTTTCGTTGCTCCACAGAACATGGGGAGCAAAGTTTGATAGTGGAGTCTTCTAGCTTGGTAAGAAAAGAACTGGATTCCTGGATAAAATTTCCAGAATCGGCGGAAACAGATCTTGCTACTACTTTTTCAGGGTTAGTGGAAGGAGATTGTAATGGTAGAAATGGGCCAGAAGGTGGTCTATCCGACTTGATAGCTCGTTCAAGTTCGGTAAGGCAAGATTGTACGACTTGCAAACGAGCCGGGGACATGAGCTTTTCGTGGTTAGCTTGAATTAACTCATCTTTTAAAAAAGCAACCAGCTTTTCTAATTCCGAAAAGCCAACCATGGAAGCTAGTGATTGTAGGCTTTCTCCTAGTTGGCTAAGTACTTGGTCTTCGTCTAGCCAGGAAGGGCTACCTCGCTGGGAGAATACTTTTAGCCCCTTACGGATTTCCAAAACCTGCTGCCCTGCTTCTTGCTGAAATACTTGCCACAGTTGCAGAAGACCAGGAGATATGACTTTTGTATCATCATTGGTTAAGGCGGCTAAATGGGCAGCTAGGTCTTCTACTGAAGGAAACTCTCCAGCGTCTCCTTTTTCAAGAGCGGCTTCGGCAGCATTGACTGCGGCCAAAATGGCTTCTACAAGCGAAGATTCTAGCTTGTCGCGTTCTTTCTGGTTGGCAATAGCAGTTTCTACTGCGTGAGCGAGTTTCTCTAAATCTTCTAGGCCCAGACTCGCAGCAGAACCCTTTAGTCCATGTGCGGTTCTTTTGATCCCATTGAGCAAATCATTGTTGGCATTCCCCCTTTCCATCTCAAGAATTCCTGCTCCTATTTCCTGTAGATGCTCTCGGGATTCTTCAGAGAAGACTGGCCATAATTTCTGCAGCAATGAGGCATCCATTTATTGAATTCTCCCCATTGCCAAATCAATATCCGGGTTTGGGCCAATCAACACAGAAATGTCTAGAACCGCCAGCCGATCGTTGGTAACAAACAAAAAAGGACCGCCGCATTGGGAAGACGATTTTTGCTGGATTGATAAGTCGAGTTTGCCCTCCACATCTTCAACTGCCAGACCAAATAGATCTTCTCCGTCTGAGATTGCGATTACTTTGGTCAGGTCAGTCATGCCTCCTCCCTGCAGTCCAAGCATTTGCCGCAAGTCGAGCACTGCCAAGATTTTGGAAGGGGCAATAATGGCTCCTAAAACATGGCGGGGAGCTCCTACAAGAGTAGCAAGTCCCTTTATTTCCAAAATCTTGTCAATTCTTTCAATAGGAACTGCATAGCGTTCTCCACCTACCCGAAAAGCAACTACCTCCATAACCTCTTGTTGTTTTTTTAAAACAGGTTGTTTGGCCAATGCTTTTGCACGGGCTGCAAGAATTTGCCTTCGCTCTTCAGGGGACAGCTCACGCTCTGCTTCCGCTAAACGGCGACGAAGATTTTCGAATACCGTGGAGGTTATTCGATTTGCCATGGTTTCACCTACGAATTGGCAGGTTTAGCAAGGAGCTAACTTTTTCTCGTAGCTCTTCTACTGCTACCGGTTTGGAAAGAAACGCAGTAGCTCCCACCAATCTGCCTTTTTGTCGGCTCGCCTCGTCTTTCAAAGTAGTTAACAGAACCACTGGAATTTGAAACAGCTCGGGATCAGAGCGTATAGACGCACATAGTTCGAAACCATCCATGACCGGCATACGTACATCGGTAAGCACTAAATCTGGCTTGACATCACGAGCTCTGCGCAAGCCTTCTTCTCCATCTTTGGCTTCAAAAAATTCTAAACCCCATCCCATTAGATAAACTTGCAGCAGAGAAGTGATGGTTTTCGTGTCTTCTACAATAAGTATTTTCACAGTTCGCCTTTCTCTTCCCCCCATGCACTTCTATCGGATGTGCTAAGCCCGATATTTGCCTACTAATTCCGCTATTTGTTGAGAAACAGTGGTTAAATTGCCAGCAACTAGTTCAATTCTCCGGGTTCCTTCGAGAACATCGTTCATGGCAACGGATAATTCAGTAATAGCTGCCACAATTTGTTCTACCCCAATGGTTTGTTGACGGGTATTATTGGCGATTTGCCGCGCTGCCAGAGAAGAACCGCGAATAACATCGGCGAGTCCCATTATTGAGGTTCCGGCACTTTTCGCTAGCGCAATTGCTGCATGAGCGCGCTTACTTCCTTCTTCGGTGGCTGAGACTGCCGCATGTGTTCCTTTTTGAACTTCCGAAAGTATTTCACGAACCTGCCCCGCAGCATATTTTGATTGCTCAGCAAGATTGCGCATTTCCATGGCTAGTACTGCAAATCCTCGGCCGTGCTCGCCTGCCTTAGCTGCTTCGATAGAGGCGTTTAGTGCGAGAAGATTGGATTGTTCTGCCAACTCTTTTACGGTGGAAATAATATCGCCAATTTGCAGAGTGCGTTCTCGCAGCTCGGTAATAGAAACCGCAATGGCTTTGACTTGGCTAGCAAGTTTCTCCATGCCCGCCATTGCTTGCTGAACCACATTTTGGCCCTCCTTGGTCAAATCTTCAGAACGTTGGGCAATTTCGATGACCGTGTCAGCATGTTCGGTAGCCTGCTTGGATGTTTGGGCTATTTGACTAACAGTAGCTGAAGTCTCATTAATTGCTGAAGCTTGCTGACTAGCCATGGCCGATTGCTGAGTAGCTGTGGCAACAATGTTTGATGCTTCGCTTTGCACTTGATCGGCACAATCGCGCAAACCCCCAATAAGTGCTCGTAAACTAATACTCATGCTGCCGAAAGCGGTGGACAATTCGGCAAGTTCGTCATTTCCACGAACCGGTATGGATTGCGTCAAATCTCCATTAGAAATTCCTCTTGCTGCTCCCGCCAATTTCACTAGGGGCACCAGCAGTTGCCTTGAAAGAAAAAAGCTGGCGAGGAAACAAATCAACATTATAATTACGCTAACCAGCACTACACGAATCATATAATTGGTTATAGTTTTATTTATAGGGCTAACATCGAAACCTATCAAGATAGAGCCGATAGTCTCCTTTTTATCATAAATCCTGTTGCTGACCGTTTTGTCAGAAGGTGGTGGCGAAAAAGATTCTGAATAGCTACCTGAATACACAGGTACTTTCAAAGGCAACAAATGCATATTCTCCAACACAAATTCCTGGCCAATAGTACCGTTTTTTGGGGTAGGGAGCCTGCTGTAAATGACGTTCTTTAGTCTGGGATCATATTTCTCTACCAATAGTTGTTTTTTTTCATCAAGTATAACCACGTAACCAATGTCAGCTTTGCTACGTATTTGTGAGGCAAGTTTATCGATTATCGATTGGTCTTTTTTAGCAATGGCATAACCAATTCCTGTTGCTAACTCCGATTTAATCTCTTCTCCGTGCTTCTTTATTACTTCATACATTAGGTTGGACATCTGCACTGCGAACAAAACCAGAAGAATGCTGGTGACCAAAAGTATGGGCAACACAATCATGGCGGCTAATTTAATTTGCAGACCTATACGTAGCCGTGAAAAGGTATTGGACTTGTTTCCCAAGGCGAAGCCATTCTTCTGAACCATTCCCTGAGTTTCATCAGAAGTATCCTGTGAAGTTTGGAGTTCTTCAGAAGGATCGTGATGCTCTTTATTAATTCTTTCCATTACTAGGAGACCCTCATATTTCAGCGAAGGCGCATAACCGAAACAGTATTAATTGATTGTTCTTCATTTGCCTGAGAGTACAAGCGCTTGTTTGAATACATTAGTCGTCCTCGATCGGCTTATAATTACTAGCTGCTTCCAGCGCGCTACGTAATGCTCCTGCAGTAATAGTTTCTACGCCACGCAGAATCGTGGATTCATCTAATTTCTCAATGACCGCCAAAGCGTTACGACGTGATTGATCGGCTTCTCGGTGCTTGCCAAGTTGCTGAAAAAGCGCCACTAAGAGGGCATGGCCAGTAGCTAGTCTTGGTTCCAGGTAAAGAGCCTTACGTACCTGTTTGATGGCTAGGTCTAGATCGCCACGACTTTCGGCAGCTATTCCCAACAATAGATAACTTTCAGGTAACATTTCTTCTTGGGCAGATTGATAAGCAAAAAACTCAGCTTCTTCTAAGCGCCCTTGTCTTGCAGCTTCGCGTGCTTGTTGAAAATAGCTAACCGACGGCAATTCCTTTGCTAAGACTGGTTTGGATGGGGATAAGAAGCGAAAGGATGGTAGAGCTACCTGGCTAAGCGGCTGAAAAGATGCAATTTCATCATGTGGCTTTCGCAAAATAGTGGTGCCGCAGACCTCAATCCACTCGAGTTGGGAAAGAGTAGCCATAGGCATTTCCACCGGTCCTAAAACAAGTATGCCTCCTGGTAGCAGCGCACTGACCAGTCTTCGAATTACCTGGGTAACGGTGTCTGGCCTAAAGTAAATAAGCACGTTACGACAAAAGATTAGATGGCATGATGGCAGGGGAATAGGATCAGAAATCAAATTATGCGGACGCAGCTCTACGTGATCGCGGATACTTTTCGCCACCCGAACCTTGTCACCTTCCGATTCGAAATGCCGTTGTAAGATGCTAGGGTTGAGCCTACGCAAGGACCATGGTCCGTAGATTGCCTGGCGTGCAATTCGTAGCTCTTTTTCGCTAATATCGGTGCCTAAAATGTAATCATGGGTCCGAGACCTTCCAGCGTCGGCTAACATCATGGCTATACTGTAAGGTTCTTCTCCGGTAGCGCACCCCGCAGACCAAACTCTGAGAGATATTTCTTTCGAAAAACTGCCGACTATTTGGGATTGAACCGCGGCGAATTGCTCAGGGTGACGAAAGAAATAGGTTTCGCCGATGACCGAGTGCTCTAATAAACAAGAAATACTGTCGGCGTCGCCCTTAGTTAGTCGCATGAGAAATTGAGATTTCTCCATGCCAGAGGCTTTGACCGCTTGAACAAAAGAAAATTGCAGAGCTTGGCGCAGTTTTCCGGAAAGAGAAAGCCCACTTGCTTTGCGAAGAACCAACTCTATTGTTTCCAGTTCGCTACTTGAAAGAGTGCTCACCGTCGAAACCCTTCGAGTATGGTGTATATCCGCAATATGGGAAGAAGTCGGTCTGCGTATTTGCAGATTCCCATAACCAAACTAGACGAAATACCGCTCGGATTTTGGGTGGACTCCGATAAGACCGGGGCCTCCACAACGGCGTTGACTCGGTCTACCACTAGCGCTACCGGGCGAACTGACTGCATGATGATCATGTGAGAATCCAGTCGCGGTTCTTGAGAACAACCCAAGTACCTCGCTAAATCGATGGCGACTACTGACTGTCCTCGAAAGAGAAATGTTCCCAGAACGTGGGGCGGAGCTAGTGGTAGGGGAACATATTCCACCAAGCGAACAATCTCTATGGCTAGAGTTGCTGGAATTACCGCACCTTTTCCAGCCGTCTCTATAATCAAAAAAACACCAGGTATGGATTCACCTGGCCCAAGAGATGCAATCTGATTTTGCACCTCGTTAAGTTCTACTTCCAGTTTTCGGAAGCGGCGGCGTAACTCCATTGCCTTCCCGTCCCGTACTCCCGCAGTCATAAAAGCCTATTGGATGCAAGATCGCGCGTAAAAATCTTCCTTTACAATACCTAATCGTTGGTCGATCGGTCAAACAAACCAGTGCCAAAGTCGGAGTGCTCGTTATAGAGCGATGTTGTCTATAAGTCTGGTTCTACCAATGTAAGCGGCGATAAGCAGGCGAGCTGGTCCAACTACTTGCTCCAGCGATTCCAGAGTATTGGGATCAACAATAGCTACGTAGTCGATTTTGGCCTGAGATCGATTAAGCTCCGCCAACGCCACTTTTCTCAACAAAGCAGCATTGCTTTCTCCTTTGTTTCTCAGCTTAACGGTTTCTTCTAACGCCCGATATAGACACAAAGCGCGACCACGTTCCTCAGTGGTCAAATAGGCATTGCGAGAACTCATTGCCAGGCCATCGGGTTCTCGAACAATAGGCATTCCGACAATTTGTGCTCCGAACCCTAAGTCACGGTTCATTCGTTCGATAACTTTAAGCTGCTGAAAATCTTTTTCTCCAAACAACGCAATATTTGGTCGAAAGATAGCCAAAAGTTTTGCCACTACCGTGGCCACTCCACGAAAATGGCTGGGTCGGGTTACTCCACACCACATTTTGGAAAGTCCAATTACTTCTACTGAGGTTTGGTCACCAAATGTGTAAACCTCATCTACCGGAGGAACCCAAATCAAGTCGACACTTGCCTCAGCGCATTTTTTAAGGTCGCCTTCTTCATCACGCGGGTAGCGGGAAAAATCCTCGGATGGGCCGAATTGGGTAGGATTTACAAAAATCGATGCGGCGCATATATCGCCCAGTTTTTTACCTTCACGCAGCAAATATAGGTGCCCTTCGTGAAGAGAGCCCATGGTAGGCACTAGAGCAATCGTTTTGCCTTTTTGGTGCAGTGCGGAAACGTGGTCACGAACTTCTTGGGCTGTGCGCAGAATAATCATATCTTGTGAATGAGTTAGACACTATTTGTAAGAGTGCTCATCAGATGGAAAGGTTCCTGCTTTCACCTCTTCAAGAAATTGCTGGGAAGCGTTTGCTACTGTTTCCCAAAGGTTGGCATACTGTTTGACGAATTTGGGTTGGAACTGCGGATTTAGCCCGAGCGCATCATAGCTAACTAGCACTTGTCCATCAGTCTGTGCACCAGCACCTATACCAATAGTGGGAATAGAAAGCTGTCTGGTAATTTCTCCAGCAAGGTCTGCAGGAATTCCTTCCAATACCAATGCGTAAACCCCTGCGCTCTGTAGCGCCACTGCATCGCGTATTAGTTGTTTGGCATTGGCCTCGTCTCTTCCTTGGACAACATATCCGCCCAAGCAAAGAACCGACTGAGGAGTAAGTCCAATGTGACCCATTACTGGAATTCCCGCGCGAACAATTTTTTCGACAGTGGGCGCGTAAGATTCTCCTCCTTCAAGTTTTACGCCCTGTGCTCCTCCCTCGGCTACAAGGCGTCCAGCATTTTTTACCGCGCTTTTGGAGGAAATCTGGTAGCTCATAAATGGCAAATCAGCTACCACATGGGCTTGCTGTACCGAGCGGCTGACCGCTCGGCAGTGATAGACCATTTGATCCATGGTGACTGGTAGGGTGCTTGATTCTCCTTGGATAACCATCCCTAATGAATCGCCTACTAGAAGCACGTCCAAGCCGGCTTGGTCAAAAATTCGCGCAAAAATAGAATCGTAAGCAGTGAAAACCACAATCTTTTTTCCCTGCTGTTTCATCTTTTGTAAACTGTGAATAGATATTTTACTTTGCATGCTGTCACCTTAGCTTACTGTTTGCACCTTGCCAACATTGATAGCAATATCGGCCACATAACTTGCGGGCAATGGGACACAAGGCTTACTCTGGATTCACCAAATCAAGGTGGGGTGAATAATGGCAATCTGGGGTGGAAAAAAGACGGAGTCGACCTTTCCAGCAGATGAAGCTCAGGAAATCATCGCGACTGCATCAACACCTATGCCAAAGGAGGCATCCATGGGGAAAAAGGAAGATGAGGGAATGCGTTCTGGAGAGGTAAATGCAATTTTAGGTCGTGGCACCGAATTTGATGGGAAGCTGAGCTTTGAAGGCGATGTGCGCATAGCCGGAAAATTCTCCGGAGAAATTTTTTCAAAAGACCGGTTACAAATTGATGATTCTGTCAAGGTAGCAGCAGAAATCACCGCGGGGGCAGTGGTGGTATTTGGAGAAGTCCAGGGAAACATAAAAGCAAATCAGCTAGTTGAGCTGAAATCTTCTGCTCGCGTGCGCGGGAATATTGAAACGCCATCGCTAGTCATTGAGAAGGGCGTGCTGTTTGAGGGAGCCTGTAAAATGGAAAACCTAGGGAAAAGCGCCACCATAACGCCGCTGAAGCACGTGGACGAAAAAAAATAACCTTGTCAAATTTCGTTAGATATCGACGTATTCAGTGTTGGCTATTCCGACACTTGCTTTCCGCAAGACGGCAATCTGTTTTACAAGACAGCCGATCCATGCCGGATTTGGTTGCGCATTTTTCTTCGCAGGCGGCAGTTTGCTGGGAGCAACTGTCTTTTGACAAGCTGGGGGCGGCCATCAGTGTTAAAGGTGCAAAAAATACCAAGGATACCGAAGACAAGCGCAAAAAGCTGGCGAGCCCCAAAGCTTTCCAAGTATGGTTGTTCATTCCGGCCTCCGTGCTGCTTGATAGGTCAGCAATGATTCAGTCAAGCTAGTTTAATCCAAAATTCTTCTTTTCGGAGAACTCAGTTTGGAAATATCACCAAAAAATACTTTCTTGCTTGACGGATCTCCCTAGTATCGGCACTATTCCACGGCTCTTTTCATCGAGAATAGGAGAGTGGTTGGAAAACGTAGGCGAGTACTGTCATCAAGACTACATGCGCTTGGCGATTTATCAAGCACAACAAGCCAGTGCCTTGGGAGAGATTCCTGTTGGCGCGGTGGCGATAAAAGATGGTCAGATTGTGGGATCGAGTGGTAATCGGCGTGAAAGCGCGAACGATCCTACCGCTCATGCAGAAATCCTGGCCATTCAAGAGGCGGCGCGAAGATTGGGTGCATGGCGACTTACGGGAGTTACTCTTTACGTTACCTTGGAACCATGCGTAATGTGTGCAGGCGCCCTGGTGTTGGCCCGAATAGATCGGTTGGTTTTTGGCGCTAGAGATGCTAAGGCAGGAGCAGTTGGTTCGCTTATGAATTTGGTGCAGGATGGCCGCCTAAACCATCGAATTGAAGTTGTTGAAGGGGTTTTGGCGTCGGAATGCAGTGATTTGTTAAAAAATTTTTTTAGGCAATTGCGTAGAAAAGTAGTAGGGCAGTTGTAGCAACTGGAGAGCTGGCCGAGCTGGTCGAAGGCGCTGGACTCGAAATCCAGTGTACGGGCAACCGTACCGTAGGTTCGAATCCTACGCTCTCCGCATACAATTGGAGAGGTGTCCGAGTTGGCCGAAG
>JBNKEI010000040.1:0-12120 GCA_050288705.1 Myxococcales bacterium | reverse complement strand
GCCCGGGCCATTGCATTAAATCCTAAAATTGTTCTCTATGATGAGCCTACTACTGGGCTTGATCCTATAACTACCGATTATGTAGATGAAATGATTCTTGACGCCCAGAAAAAACTAGGAATGACCAGCATAGTGATTAGTCACGATATTGCTTCGGCGTTTCACATAGCTGATGAAATTGCTTTTTTGCAACACGGTAAAATTGTAGTGCATGGCTGCGTCGACCAGATTCGGCGCTCAAATGAACCCGGCCTGGTGCGTTTTCTATCCACCTGGGTGGAGAAGAGGTAGGCATTACCCGTGAAAAAAGTGGTTACCCCTTTCAAAGTAGGATTGTTGGTAATAGCTGCTGGGGTGGCCTTTATGTTCTTTTTCACTTTTGTGCGTAAATCTAATTTAGATGGAAAAGAAGCCATTACTGTTTATGCGCTTTTTAAAGACGCTTCTGGATTGGGCTCTAAAAGCAGAGTGCAGATCGCTGGTATTCCAGTAGGAGAAATTGCCGATATACGGTTAGAGGGTACCCATGCACGAGTTACCCTGCGCATTAGGCGCCAAATTTCTCTTCGAGAAAATGCTAGTCTTTCCAAACGATCGGAATCAATGCTGGGTGATTATTTAATTGATTTAACCCCTGGCTCGGAAGACGCACCGCCTATGCCCGAAGGCGGACAGATAAAGCTGGTTCACGATAAAACCGGAATGGATCAAACGCTGGAACAACTAAATAGTATCACCTCTGATGTACAGCAGGTTACCCGTTCATTGCGCGAAGTATTAGGAGGCGAAAAAGGAGCGGGCAGCTTACACGCTATTATGGATAACCTGGTAAAAATATCAGGCGGTTTGGATGAAACTATACATCAATCGGGAGTCAAGCTGGATAAGGTACTTTCCAACTTCGAAAAATTTAGCGTGGATATTAGTGGCATGACCGCGGGGCAGAGTGGTAATTATAGACAAATTATAGCTAATGTACGTGAAATTACCGAAGACGCCAAAGGCGTGCTGCAAACAGTGAAGCATGTGTTGGGTTCAAATGGTGGCGACTTGAAATCTTCGGTGGTAAGTTTTCAGCAAACTATGAATCGTTTGGATGAGTCGTTAAAAAATATCGAAAGCGTTACTGCTAAAATCGACCGTGGAGAAGGAACCCTTGGTAAATTAATCAACGATTCGGAAACCGGAGAACATATCCAGGATACGGTAGCTGATGCTTCCGATTATGTAGGGCGGATGATGCGTATTATGACCGAGGTAACTTTGCGCAGCGAATACAATTTTAATCAACAGAGTGCAAAAAATTATCTCCGGTTGCGTATTATTCCCAAGCCTGACAAATACTACTTGCTAGAAGTGGTAGATGACCCCCGTGGTGTGACCGAAGAAGAAACTATCCAACGAGATCCGCCGGGAGAAAACCAACTTCAAAGACAAACCGTGTTGACTACTAAGCAAGATTTGAAATTTAGCGCCCAGATTGCCAAAAGGTACTATTTTCTTACTCTTCGTTTTGGGTTGATTGAATCTAGTGGAGGAGTGGGGGCGAATTTGCACTTCTTGAGTGATAACCTTTCGCTAAATGTAGATCTGTTTGAAATCACGTCTCGTGACAAAGAGTACCCGCGATTAAAAGCGTATGTGAATTATGCCTTTTTAGGGCACTTGTTTTTTACGGTGGGAGTGGACGACATTTTTAATCCTAAAGAAAAAGGTCACCGAGGGGCATCAAATGCGCTAACTCAGGTGAGTGGAAGGGATTTCTTCGTTGGAGGAGGTATTTATTTTACTGACGACGATTTAAAGGCTATTTTGTCCTCTGTTCCAATTCCTTGAAATCGGTGGTAATTTGAGCTTCTTTTCTTTTGAGGAGCGTGAATGGTTTTTGGGCATTTCTTTGCATCGCATCTTTGGTAAGCTGCAGGTAGAGTTCCTTTTCGGCATAGCGCTGATTGGTTAAAAGGTTATTGTTTTGAGCACTCCATTCCTCGTCGATCATCTGATCGCGGTTATCTAATAGACGGTCTGCCTGGTCGGCAAATGGTTTATTTAGATCTTCAAATTTTGTCGGGAAAGTTTTTTGGAGATAATGTTGCCAGGGCTCAAATTTTGCGATGAAGTCGATCATTTCTGCGCTATCTTCTTTTTTCTTGATTCTTGCAAACGCCATTTTGATGTCTCGACTGGTGACATCAGAATAGTTTCCATATTTCATTTTTTTTGTTTCAATGGGAAGCTTTATTCCTTTTTTCTTTAACCCTAGCTGGTACGCCAGAATAATTTCGACATCATCTGGTACGGGTTGGTTTTTTATAGTTTCGTCGGCGATTCGCATAACTTCATTTAGGCGAAATTGTTTTTTGGCGTACTTTAGCAACTCCAATTCACCCGGCGATTTTTTCTGGATTGTGTAAACATCGACCTCGGATTCAATTCGTTGAAAACTCACTTCTACTTTGTCATGACAGGAGCTAGTAACATTTTCTGCATGAGCAAAGCAAATTGACCTTAATTCATTACTCTCTTTCAAAGCTCGTAGTACTCGTGATACCCGTCGACTCATCGTTTGGTTGCCAAGAAATCGCTTAGCGTCGGCTGTGTCATGAAGTTTGTCGAGTAACAGGGAAAAGGCGTCGGCTCCCTCTTCGTCTTGGAAGTTTTCCCAGTGTTCATTTATATGAATAGGGGAAGACGGCTTGATCCATTCCCATATATGCGTGATACCCTTTTTAGTCTCGTCATGCTGACGCCAGCTCGCCACTGCCTGTGCGAGCGGCCGAGCGTTATAAAGATTGATATTGTGTTGTTGAGGCAACACCTCGGCATTTCTGGTTTCAATAAGTCTGAGGTAAAACTGGTTCATTAGTTTTATCTCTTCGGTCAAACTGCAGTCACTGTTGCTAAGTGTTTCAATAGATTTAAAATTAGGGTGATCAAATAAACGGCTCAGATACTCGATTTTTTCTTGCGTATCTTGTTCTTCTGAGTTGTTTAGGTTGCGAAAAATGATTCTGATGTCTAGTGGCTCGAAATTCGCATCTCTATTAGAAAGCTTCGCAAGAGCCCGTGCTACTTGTTCCTTAGAGGGTTCAAATGGCTCAAAAGTAAGTCGTAAAAAAAGTTTTTGCATTGCCCTTTCTTGTTCCTCAACATGTTTTGCTCTGGCAAGGCTTTGCTCCGCGGGCTCTAGGCAACTTTCATTGCTTTGAAAGGCAATATCTTTATCGGTAAACAAATTACTCAGACTGTTGAATTCAGCCGGATAAGTTTTTTGGAGATAATCTTGCCATGGTTTGAAATTTGATATAAAATTAAGCATTTCAAAGCTATCTTCTTTTGCTTGTATTCTTTGAAACGCTGAAAAAATTTTCTTGTCGGTAACGCTCGAAAAGCGTTTGGTTTCTATTACGAAGGGTAGCTCCATTCCTATTTTTCCTAAACCCCAAATATAACCAAAAAAACTATTGAAATTGGGGTCTAAACTCGATCCGGTTTCACTTCTTACAATGTTATTGACTTCATTAAGGCGGAAATATTTTTTTGCACATCTAAGTAATGCTGGACCAGGAAATGGCTGTTTTTTAATATTATAAACTTCGACAGCCAATTCTATTTTACGAAATCCCAGCTCTGCCAGCGGAGAATAGTGAGCTGCAAGATAATCTTCGGCAATTTGGTAAACAATCTCCCGTAATTCTTTGCTTTGCTTCATTGCGCCCATCACATAGGCTAGTCGAGGTCTCATTGACCCCATCCCATATCCGCGATCAGGCAAGGACTGTGCAGAAAGCTTGTCGAGTAGCGACGAGAACGCGTCAACTCCTGTCTCCAGCCGGAATTCATGCCAGGATTCAAAAGCTTGTAAATCGCTAAAACCCAAACCTCGAAATTTGTTTGCCCAACGGCTCACTGTGTCTTCAATTGACCTAGAAGAAGCAAATTTCTGAGTAGGGCATGGTGAAAGCACGTGTTGATGCTCACGCAAATCTGGAGTCGTGCTAGTGGTTGCAGTATCGCTGAAATTGCTGCTATCAGAATGATAAGTATTTTTAATGCCATGTGTTTCCGATAGCAGAACTGTTTTGTGGTTATGGCCTTGATAAACGCGGTTTAGATGACATTTATGGTGCGAACTAGTGCCTTTTGTATTCATTTATACCTCTTAAAAGCTAATGCTAAAGAACATGATCTAGATAACCGTTTTGCGCGAAAATTCTATTCAAAAATCGCTTTTTCCAGGAGTCAAAAATTGATCAATAGACGAGAATAATCTAGCCAAATTTTCAGGAGTACGAAACTGTTCTGCCAGCAAGACTTTTTTGTCTCCTGCTTCTCGTAATACCCCCTGTTCTAAGTAGAAAGATACCGCGTTGTCCAAGGTAGGCCGAGAGAGAGACTCCGGGCATAAAACAATACAAGCCAATAGTTCCGATTTTCCAAGTTCCATGGCAGAAGCAACTAAATGTTTACGATCTACCGGACAAGTAGCTTTGGTTAAACTAGCGGTTAAAATTCGATAGCCTTCTACTAGCTCGCGGGTGAGATCTCTTAAAAATACTAAAATTCTTCTGGCGTTGGCGTCTGGAGAGATGAACCATTGATTATTGCTGATTGTTATCAATCCTTCCTGTTGGAAACGCTCGAAAGCATGTTCTAAAGTGCTTTGTATATGAACTTTCGAAGGCAAAGGAAATTCGTTTTTGAAAAGATGTGCCAAAAACTCGAAACGTTCTTTAGCGCTTTCCCAATCGCCTTTCTCCCCCAACGAGAGTAGAGAAAACGCAGCTAAAGAACGGGTAACAAAAAAAAGAACCAAGTTATTTTTATAAAGACATAGGACCGGACGTTTTGAATCAGGAATCAAATAACTTGTATCTTTAAAGCCTTTATAGTCAGCTCTGATTTGTATGATTCCGTCTTTAGAGAAACGCTGGATGACTTCTTGTATTGGACAATAATCCACAATGTTCCCGGTAAGGCCATTTAATAACGGAGAAATTCGCAACCCTTCTTTTTGTGATGTTGAATAGAGGTATTGCATGTAAAAGTTAATGTCAGCAGAGTTTATTTGCCCTTGCCGGTCAGCTAAGAGCGCAGTTGAAAGCAATGAAACCGGTGTAATAGTGGCTGATTGGCCAATTCGATGAGCAATAGTCTGCGCTAATGATGCAACCGCTTGTCGTTTTTCTTCATCGTCGGGCAAATTTTCTTCGGTTTTTTGCTGTTCGAGAAATTCTTTTAAAAAAATCGGCTCGCCGAATGAGATATATATTTTTCCAAAACGTGGTCCAAAAAAAATCTTTGGAGCTGACAGTAGCGATTTTAGTGATTCCGGTTTTTTTTCTTCCCCCGCAATTTCCCGGGCATAGCTTTGTGCTTCAATGAGCTTTTCGTAATCAATAGAAACAGGAATGAAAGTGAGGTCTTTTTGGGCTCCTTCGATATAGGAATTTACAATAAACGAAAGCATTCCTAGTTTCGGAGAAAGAAGTTTGCCAGTACGGCTTCTTCCTCCTTCAATAAAGAATTCTAAGCTATATCCCTCGCGAATTAGCTTCTTAAGATAAGCTTTAAAAGTGGCGGCATATACGGGGTCGCCTTTGAAGCTACGCTTGCCAAAAAAAGCCGAAGCTCTGCGAAGGAACCACCCTAAAGGCCAAAAAGAAAGATTGGCCCCGGCAAAAACCAAGGGTGGGACAATACCACGATTTGCGAGAACCCAACCCATTATGCCCGAATCCAAATGGCTTTTGTGACTAGGGCAAAATATAAGCGGAGTTTTGCGTTTCCATTCGAGAAGTCGATTAATGTCTTTTTCTTCCAAATGGATACCGTTATAAAGACGGGCTACCATGAACCCAATGAAGCTCCTAAAAATGGCAACCATAATAGGCGCATAACGATTAGCTATTTGAATCAAGTCGCGTTGCGCTTGTTTGTGGGCAGTTTTTAAAGGTATAGATTGCTGTTGAGCAATAGATTCCAAGGAATTGCGCAAATTGCGATCGCGGAGAGTTTCTTCCATAATGCGTTTGGGAGTTTTTAATGGAGGGCCCACAATAGCTCGGGTTTCTCTAGCCAAATGATGAAGCAAAGAACCCCGTACTTTGCGAACCAAAACAGCATCGGAATCGGTAGCGTTATTGCGTACAAATGCTGTCAACTCAATTGGTTCCCCTGCTCGAAAGAATGCAGTACGGTAATTTAGTAAAAAGCTCCAGGCGGTAATAATTTTTCCCGGTCTTTCGGGATTGCCAAAAACCAAGTCGCGAATGTTTGGGCGAACATTTCGAGGGCGAGCTTGCCAAATAAACAACTCTGGAACCAAATAAATGGGCCGAGTGGCTGTTCGTGCGCGCGCAATGAGCGCAAAAAAAGGATTGTCTCCTGGCTTGGGACCAGGCAACAACCCGGTGGGCTCACGTAAAAAAACCAGTGCAGAAAAATTTTCATCCAGAGCTCGCTTTAGACGATGAGCGGGAGAGCCGCGTCGGAAAAGGCGTCGAAATGGACGCCAAAAGCTGAAACGCAGGCCTATTGCTGCTCTGAGAGGGGGGAGCCCAGCTCTAATTAAAAAATAGGCGAGATAGAAAAAAGGAAGTACTCCCACCGAGCGCATAATGTGAACTACTTCTCCGTGGGCTGACAAAGTGGCAAGTCGCTTGGCAACATCATCAGAAAAGGCAACGGCGTCAAAGTAGCGACGAGCAAATAAACGAGAAAACAAACCAAGTTCTCGTCCAGGGGCCCGTCCATGGGGACGGTGAGCGGGAGAAGAGGAAGAATGCATGCTAAACGACTGAGAGGCTTCCATAAGTAAATAAGTACCTGTCCAGGCTTCTTCGCTTGCGGCGTATCTTGCTTGGTGACCAAATTCAGTTTTCTTTCGAATGCTAATATACTGGGGTTGGCTTGGTCGTCCAATATCCTTTTGGCCAGGGCAATGCTTTTGGCCTAGCAACCAGGACTTCTCGCCTTTTTTGCTTTTTTTGGCTTTTCTAGGCATTGCGGAAGTGCAACCCGAAAGTAGCATCCGCATCCGTTCTCGGGCAACTCTGCCCAGGCATGTCCTCCATGGGCGCGGGCTACTCCAGCTACAATAAAAAGTCCCAGACCAGTACCTTTGGTATGTCTTCGCGCAGGGGGCGCACGATAAAACATACGAAAGACTCGCTTTAACTCCTGACGTTTTAGTCCCGGGCCATTGTCACGGACACCAATAACCGCGCAACGGCTTTGCGCTACCAGGTCTAAGTGGATTTGAACTCCGGTTTGGCTATGATGAATGGCGTTATCTACCAGGTTGTCTAATATGTGCCTTAGCAGTTGTCGATCAGCTAATACAATTGCCAAAGGGTGCGATTGAAAGTTGCAAAAAAGTTGCGCTCCTTGCAGATTGACTTCTTTGGCTTTGAAGTTTGCGTATTGTTGTAATTCTTCCTTTAACTCGACTCGTTCTGCATTAAATTTGAGCCCTCGCCTTTCAATGCGCGAGGCAGTAAGAACATTCTCTATTCCCGACTCCAGCCGCTCCAAATTTTGTGAAGCCATGGAAAGACAGGTATCCTTTTGGTGGCTATTCAAATTGCGCAGCCTGAGAGTATCAATATGAAGCTTAGCCGCAGCCAGAGGCGAGCGCAGATCATGACTCACAGTGGAAACAAAATCTTTCATTGCTCGATTGTGGGCGACTTGGCGGCCAAAATGAATAAGAACCACCACCGAGCCAACTAGCATAACGCCTAAAAGCACTATTCCAACCACTAGCGGCCCCCATCCTACCTCGGGACCGTGGTTTCGGCGATCAACAAAAAAAATGATCCAGAACACCAGGGTGATTGTCCATACCGATTGGACAGCCCCTATCCAAAACGCCGGACCAATTGCGAACTTTAGCCATCGTTTTATCAACATATGCCGTAGCCTAACTCTTATTTGCCACAAGCGCATAGGAATTATGCAAAGGAAGTCTGCAGTCTCCTCAGTCACAAAGAGATCCCAATGAACAAATTGATCCCAATGGCGAGGGATCAATTCGGACGCAATTTTTGTCGAGATTAGGACATCATCTGCCTAAATCAGGGAAACTGCCTGCTTTCGCCAGATATTTTAACTTGGCATTTTTCTAGCATTGATTGTCGAACACCAACAGTGATGCAGCGGTGCAGTATAAGCGGTCATAAAGCCTGAATATCGGGTGCTACATAATCGGCAGAAAATAAAAAAGTAAAGGAATTTCCTAATTAATTAATTTCAGCGTAAACGGAGAAAACAATGAAACCATACAAAGATGGTGTTGGTAAAAATCACGGTTGTGGAAATTCTTACTTGGGAAAAATGCACCAAATGCGCCCAGAAACAATGACATTTCAACTTGAGTTGTTGCATGAGTTTGCAGCACTGCACTCAGGTCTCTCCACAATAAAAAATATATGTGACACTTTCGAAAGACTTGATTCATTCCCGAGAATGCCCAGGCATGGAGCAATGCCGAATCAGGGAGCAATGCCGAACCAGGGAGCAATGCCGAACCAGGGAGCAATGCCGAACCAGGGAGCAATGCCGAACCAAGGAGCAATGCCGAACCAGGGAGTTACTCCTAGTCGCCGGCGTCCGTGTCATCGCCCTGATCGGGGAGAGCGGGTGGTGCGTGAACCGCCTCCTCGCACTAGTTTGCTGTCCATGAACCATGCTCAGAAACGTATAGCCGATGCTCAATATGGTCCCGGGGCAAAAGTCTTTGATAATGACCTTGATGGACAAATAGGTGCAGGAGACGTCATCCAAAAAGCGAACGGAGAGCGGGTCACATTTAATAAAGAGCAGGCAATCGACTTCAATCAGCGAGCTAATATAGTTAAAAACGCATTGTCCAATCCTAAGTGGGAATTTACCCCCGACGCCACTCCAAAGCTCAAGGGTCCCAATGATTTTTGGGAACTAAAAGATGTGCCCGGGAAGGACTTTCAAATGATGTCGCTGAAACCAGGCGCAAACCCCGCTGCGGCAGTCGAGGACCTGCGCAAACATCCCGAACGTTATGAATTCGATTGCGCTGGTGGCGTACGTGCATTGAACCTTCTATCCACTCTCGATACCATTGGAAAAGACGATTTCAATCATAGTTTTCAGAGCCTTAATTTTTACGGGAAATTCGATTCTACAGACGGCAAAAGCGATGGCGGTGAATGGAATTATGTTTCCCATGCAGATTATAACAACGGAGAGTGGGGTAGGTACGATCCACAAAGTGGAGACCAGCTTGTTCCCGGAGATTGGCGTTGGTATGAAAACCCAACCGACAACACCACCGAGAATAACGGTTGGAATGTTATCTATCTGGGAAAAGATGAGAGTGGCAAAGACCAGTTTTGGAGAATTGGAAAAACCTTTGTTGATTCGAATCCTGGAGCGACTGGTACCGGCGAAGTAGCTAACGAATACCTTTCAGGTGTAAGCGGAACAACCGATATTAATAAACTATTGTATATGGATCGAACTGAAGGAAATTTGTCGTAATAATGAAGAATCGCTAAAATAGAATCATATAGAATTTTAAAAAATTGTAACGATTCAGATGACATGCGAACAGAGAATCCCCCTTTGGGAGAGGGTCAGGGTGAGGGATTGTGAGTTGAGACTGGATTTCTGATTCACTTTTCCCTCACTCTAAATCTCTCCCAAAGGGAGAGAGGACTGTTTTGAGAGAACATTTGCTAAACAGCGAGTTGTAGGTTATTAAACCTTCATGATTCCCTATTTTTCTTTTCCTTCCTATTCGTTTGGTCCGTTTACTTTGGAAGTATTCGGAGTACTTGCCGCCCTGGGCATTTTTCTGGGAGCACGGTTGACTGTTTATTGGGCGCAACGAATGAATTTAGACCCCAATCCAATATTAGAGTTCACATTATGGGGAGTAGTATTGGGTATTCTTTTTGGTCATTTGGTACACGTTTTTCTCTATCATCCCGAAGAATTAAGTGACCCTTGGAGAATTCTTCGCGTTTGGGATGGCCTTTCTTCCTTTGGTGGATTGCTTGGAGGAGTAATTGGTGCGGTGCTCTATTTTAGGTACCGTTCTTTAAAAATATCCACGTATGGCGATGCCTTTGCTTTAGGAATGGCGCCTGGATGGGCAGTGGCGCGATTAGGATGTTTTTCAGTTCATGATCACCCGGGAGTGAAAACTGACTTCTGGTTGGCAGTGCGATTTTCCGATGGTCCCCGCCACGATCTCGGTTTCTATGACGCTCTCTGGTTAGGAGTAATAAGCCTGGTGCTTTATGTTTTATTTAAAAATAATCGAATGCATAATCGACTATTAGCAGTACTGGCAGTCATGTACGGGGTTGGCCGGTTCTTTTTTGATTTCTTACGTGCTTCTGATTTATCTTATGTAGACGCGCGATACGCCGGTCTGACTCCTGCTCAATACGGATGTTTCCTGATTGTAGGGTGGGGAGTTTGGCAAATGATTCGCAAACGGGCCTTTACAAATTCAAGCGTTTCGTAGCCTTTTCAAAAAAACAGTTGCTCCTACAGCTACCCCAAAAACACCGAGAGCAATCCAGGAATAACGCCCATAACTCAAAAGCAAGGCTTCCAGCTTATGCGCTTGTCCACCTAAAGCATAACCAGTGAATATTAACAAACAATTCCATAATAACGCCGACAGTCCACCCCAAAAAAGAACCCGTTTGTAAGGAACTTGCGCCATTCCCGCGGCAAAAAAAACGGGGCCGCGGATGGCCGGTAAAAACCGATTGAGAAGCAGCCACATTATTTCCCGCTGATGAAAGCGTTGCCTCCAGCGATCGAGTTGTTCGGGTTTGATTCGGCGCCCCAGCCAGGAAGACGATCCCCGATTGGCATAGTGCTGCGCAATCCAACGACCTAAAGCGTAGTCCACGCTTGACCCTAGCAATGTCCCGGCCATAATTGCTGCAAAGACTAGCGGCAGACAGTTGCCGCGCAGGTAAGAGTATAACCCTCCCAGTAAGGTAACGGTGTCTCCCGGAAAAGGGGGAAAAATGTATTCCACTGCTGCTGCCAGAGCTAAAAAGACAGGACCCCATGCCCCGGCTTGGTCGAAAAATGAGTTTAGTGATTCCATTACTAGTCAATTTAACATCTGAGAAAAAGAAATATTTTGCGGAGCAATCGCGAATCTGCACTCGCTTGATATTTAGTATGGTGCGCAATTGAACGCGCCTTGTTTTTGTATGATGCTAGACTTTTTTAGACAGGCAACCGGGCAACTATTCAGCACCTTCTTTCTGCTTCTTAGCTTTTTCTCGATATGTCGGCTGGTTACTTTAAAATAACTCTTTCGGGAGTATGGCCACCCTGGAAATGTTTTTCATACCAGCCACATTTTGTTCTTTCCCGGTAATCGAAATGGGTCACATAGGGTTTAATATCCAAAAGCGGGGTTTTGTCTAGCATGTCTACTTCGGAAAAATAGACTCGGTTACCTTCCAGCTTTTTCAGCTTGACTACTGAAAAGCCAAGCTTGTTGATTCTTTGATTGTTACGGGTTGCAAAACTACCATAGTCATTATCCTCCAGGTAAGGTTGATGAACCATCTTCTCTTCGGTAACAGTGTGGAAGTAGTAAAAAAGTAGCAGGTGGGAAAACATCTCCACACCCTTCAGGCAGTCGGTGAATTGGTCGAAAATTTCCGCATATCCTATTTCATTTGGTCTGAAAGTCCCCTGGATAGGCATTCCTTGGGGTTCTTTGTAGGGGGTATGCAGAGTGCCGAGAATTTTTAGTGAAATCATTGCTCCAAACTAGCACACACCAGTCTTGGTAGGCTTCAAGAATTGATTTTACATAGTCCTGGCCAGTAGGTATGGGGTTCTAAGGTTGCAAAAACCCACCGTTCGGTTTGGCTCAAGTATCATCTTAAAGAGAGCAGTCTAATTACCAAAAGGTCATGGACATGCCCAGCATGCGGCAATCATCATGACCGCGATCATAAATGCGGCAGTAAATCTCGGAGCGTACGCGCTCGGCTACCGCGAGCGCGGGAAGTCGCGCCTATCAGATACGATGCTGGCCAGTAAGGAGCTTCGGGGCAGGGAATCAGGCCGTGTCCTATTTAGCCATGGTTTGAA